>DERU01000070.1 GCA_002361095.1 Lachnospiraceae bacterium UBA3332 | reverse complement strand
AAGCTGTTCAGCAGACACTAATTACATGCCGTCAAAACCACAAACACGCCGATAATGGAAATCACATCGTTGAAAATCGTATATCTGCCTTCCCGCACATTGCGCAGCAAAAAGCCGCAGTAGTACTTGTTGATGATAAAAATCACCGTGGTCAGCACAAGCAGCGTTCCCGCCGTCAGCCAGGAACTCTTGCCCTCGTAGCGCAGGCCGTAAGCCCCGTCCACCGGGTGCTTCATATAATAAGCCATATACTTGAGCCGCTGCCAATAGCCGCTGTTTCTCGGCTTTTCGGTCGCCTGTATCACCGGATTGAAAATCCCTTTCTTCTTATGGGCAAACTTCAAAAGCTGAACCGCAATAATGATCAGCACAAGGATCCCTGCCGCCCCGATCAGGTTGTTGCGCAGCCAGGTGTTACGCACCTCCCAGAACGCGTCCGAATAGACGGAAAAGGCCTTGGAAACCCGCGCGTATTTCAACGCCTGCTCATAGTTCTCCTCCTGCAGGTAAGAACGGCTCATCGCTTCGTTGGCGTAATCGAAAAGGCTGTTCATCTCCAGCACTTCCTCCAACGGTTCCTTACTCTCGGTATAGCGTCCGTTCTCGTAAAGGTTTAACGCCTTATGCAAAAGGTTGGTGAATTCCGTTGCGGCAAATACCTGTACCTGCGCCGCGTCGGAATCCAGGATATAAATGTTATCCTGCATATCCACATCAATGGCTTCCACTTTCTTGGACAGGCCGATGCGGAACCGTCCGTCGTCACGCCCGCCGAACACGAAAAGCAGATCGCCCTCGGAATTGTACTCGTAGATATAACCGTCCGAAGACGCCACATACACGTTGTCATGGTTACCCACACTGACGGCCGCTTCCTTGCCGTCATAGGCGTCCGGCTCGATCAGGTTTGCACCCGCAATATTCAGTTTCTTTAAACTGGTCCCTTCCTCGCCGGGCGTCACCGTATAAATCAGCCCCTGCGCATCTATCGCCACGTTCACCGGCGTGGACGGCAGATTGGAGACCATCTTGGCCAGCTGCGCGTCGGTGAAAACCGCTTCCTGCACCATGCGGAGCAGGGTGACGGAGGCATAGTTGGTACCGAAATACCCCAGGAACGTGCCTCCTTCCGTGGGCGTCAGCTGTACTAAGCCGTTGGAATTTCCCTCACAGACAATGTACATGTCGCCGCCCGCGTTCACCACGATTTTGATGGGCTTGAAGTCGCCGCTGCCGTAAAGCGGGTGATCCGGCTTTGTATAAACTGCGGATACGTTCCCGGCGCTGTCAAACACCACCACTTTGCCGGAATGATCCGCCACGTACACGTCCTTTTGTTTTGTCACGAACACCCCGTAAGGCTCCGTCAGTTCGCCCTCCCCGATGGTTTTCACATATTCCCCTTCCAATGTGGAAACGTAAATCACACCGGCTCCCGCGTCCGCGATATAGACATACCCGTCCTCGGTGATTTTCAAATCATAAGGACGTACCAGGGAATGCTCCCCGATTTTGCTGAATGTTGTTTTCGGTGTATAAGCGGTCTGGGTCTCCGTCACATAGCCGTAACCGTCGATGGTATAGGTTTTGTAGGGAACCGCCGCCCGTGCCTGCATGGCAGGCTGTACCAGAAGAATCACGGAAAGAACAACCAGCAAATAAGTTTTCCACTTTTTCATGCCCTTTCCCCCCTTATTTGATGCCGGAATGCGCCATCGTGTTCATGATGCTCTTCTGACAGAAAATAAACATCACCAGATTCGGCACAAACATGATCAGCGTCGCCGCCGCCGCAATTCCCTGCCCGGCCACGGTATTGTTCGCATTGGCCAGCGTATTCATATAAAAGGCAAGGGTACGCAGACCGTCCTCGTTCATGTACAGATTGGAGCTTTCCACATTCGCCCATACCTGCTGGAACGCCAGGATGGCGGAAGTCGCAATCGCAGGCTTTACCATCGGCAGGATGATCTTGCGGTATACCACGAGATCCGTTGCGCCGTCCATGTAAGCCGCGTCGATTAAGGCATCCGGAATCTGGTCAATAAACTGCTTCACCAAAAACAGGCTGACCGGCATGGCCAAAAGCGGCAGGATGTGCGCCAGGTAATTGTTCGTCATTCCCAGTGCGTTGATTACCAGATAACGGGGAATCATCACCGCCACGGGCACGAACATCAGCGCCATATTGTTAATTTCCATCAGGGCTTCCTTCCCTTTAAATTTGAGTTTGGAAAGGGCAAAGCCCGCAGAAGTGGATAAAACAATGGACAAAACCACGTCCGAAAGCGTCACCACCAGAGAGTTAAACACATAACGGCTCATCGGGATTCCCGATGTCTGCGACGCTTTCATCAGTCCCCGGAAGTTATCCAGCGTCGGCCTCGTGACAAAAAACCGGGGCGGGAACGCGAACAGCTCATCCATGGGCTTGAACGCATGGCAGAAAATGAAGATGATCGGCAGCAGCATGAGCACTGCCAGAGGCGATACTGCCAAAATCAGCTTAATCTGACTTTTTTCAAATTTTTTGGGATTGATACTGCTCCCTTTATATCCAGCCATTCCTCCATCCCCTTTCTCAATCTTTTTCGGAAAACAGCTTCTTTGCCATGGTGGAGAACAACCATACGATCAAAAGCAGTACCACGGAAACAGCTGCGGCATAGCCCATCTCGTACCGGATGAAGCCGTAATCCTCGATATGGTTGACAATCAGCTGCGCACTGTAGCCGGGCGTCGGGTTCGTACCCGTCAGGGCCACGCCGATTGCGCCGTTTGAGAAGGTGTTTACCACCGCCATGACCGCGCCGAACAGCATCTGCGGCTTCATGGTGGGAACCGTGATGTAAATCATTTCCTGAAAACGGTTTTTGATGCCGTCGATGGCCCCCGCCTCGTAAAGTTCCTCGTCCGCGTTTAAGATACCGGCCATCATGGCCAAAAATCCCACGCCCATACTGGACCACAGCGCCACGATGATTACGATGGGCAGCAGATAGCGAACGTCCACCAGCCAGATAATCGGCTCCGTGATAATGCCCAGCTTCATCAGGATGCTGTTTAGGTATCCCGTCTGGTCCCCGGTGAAAATAATTTTCCACAGCACGGTCATCGCTACGCCGCTGGTCATGCTGGGCGAGTAAAATATCAATGCCAGGATCGTGCGCGGCACTTTGGACAGCTGCGCCAGAATCCATGCCAGAAAGAAGGACAAAATGTAGCCGCCCACGCCGACGATCAGCACATAGACCACGGTATTGGGCAGGACATACTGCATGAAAATCTCGTCCTGCGTGATTAAGTTAATATAGTTCATGAATCCCACAAAACTGGGAAATTCAATGGTATTAAAATTCGTGAAGGAAAGCCCGATCGCGATCACCATCGGAACGATGATGAAGGTGATAAACAGCAGCAGGTAGGGCGCCAGAAACCATTTCGCCGCCGGATTCGCATTTTCCCGCTTGCCGATATTGTTCTTCTTCCTTCCGGCGGCCGCCTTTTTCACGACGGCCGCATTTTCCGCCTTTTGGATGGCTGCGCTCATTCGCCCTCTCCTCCCTTCCGCTCTGTTTTCCCCAGGATTTCCCGTACCCGCTCCAGCGTGGGAACCTCATACGGCGTGATCACGTTTCCGTTTTGGTCGTTATAACCAAATTCCTCCAGCTTGCGCTCCGTCTCCCGGTTGATGCGCTTGACCGCATTGTCCAGCGTGCGGCGCAGATTCTTCCCGTCCACCACCACGGAGTTATAGGCGTTGGAAATCTCGCGTTCCACCATGTAAGAGCCGGGCAGCCTGGGCGATTCGTTGATCCACTCCGCCTGTGCCAGAATCGTCTCCTTATCCCGCGTTTTCCAGGGCAGCATGGCGAAAGCTTCCCGGTTGGCGGTATTCCACAAAAAGGAACTGCCGTAGGTGATCTGCACGTTCTGCCCGAACTGCGCCTGCACTTCCGCGCTGGACCACCACTTCATGAACTCCCATGCCTTGGCTTCCCGCTCCGGGTCGGAGGCAAACATTACCGTACTCTCCGCCCCGCCGGAGGAATACCGCAATATGTTTCCGCTTGCATCCACCGTACCGGGTATAGGGTAAATTTCCCAGCTGTTGGCAATTTCCGGCGCCGCGTTGAGCAGCATGTTATAAACCGCATAGTCCGCGATTCCGATGGGCATGGAGCCGTTGCGGAAATGCTGGTAAAAGTTGGGAATGTCCTTGGGCAGGTTGTAAATGGTAAACAACTCGGTCAGTTCTTTAAACCCTGCCACGGAACCCTCGCTGGTGAGGTTGGAATCCCCGGCAAACTGCGTATACAGGGAACCCCCGTTCTGCAAAATCAGCGGCGTGGTTCCGTGGAAGTTCCGCATGGCCAGCATCCCCGCCGTGGGATAGTAAAAGTTCATACCCCTCATTTGCAGGGAAGGCAGCAGATTTTTCACATCCTGCAGGGTGTCCGGCGTTTCCAGGCCCAGCTTATCAAAAATATCCGTCCGCACATACAGCACCCAGAAGTTCATCGTCTCGGGAAGCGCATAAATGCCGTCGTCGATGGTGGCCGGTACCAAAAGTCCTTCCTCAAAGCGATCCGCAATTTCCACAAAATCGTCAAATTCCGTCAGATCCTTAATCGCGCTGCGGATGCCCAGTTCAAAGGGTACGGCGTAATTGATGCCGGTAGCGATATCCGGCGCATCCCCGGAGGCATTGGCTAAAATCAGTTTATTCTGATCGGGCATCAGGGCCAAATCCACTTCGATTCCGGTCTTGGCCGTGAAATCCTCGTCGATCATTTTCTGCATGATCTCCAAATACTGCCGGGACCGGTTCACCCATACCTGCAGATGGGATTCGTCCGTGTTGGCCGTAGAATATGCCTGGGAGGCAAAGGAAGTCACAAAGCGTTTGACACTGGCCCCTGCGGAAGCAAAAAATCCCGCATTCCCGGGCAGCTTCGCCCCTTCCTGATACAAATAGATCCGGTCGATCCCCAGCTGGTTTTTGTTCAGGCTGTCGATCAGGTTCGCCAAAAACTGATTGACGGAATTGGTACTGGTGGTCAGTTCCGCCACACGGAACGCCAGTTTATCCGGCTCCGCTGCAAGGCTTTTGAGCTGTTCGGAGGCCACGGACGCGGAAGAAAACGCGCCGATCTTTTTCACCTTGGGATTATAAACCTTTACGCTTTCACAAAGTTCATCCAGCGTACCGGCATATTCCGTCAGACGGTCGATGGCGTCCGGTATGTATTTTTCAATATCCAAATCCCGGTATTTATCCTTATTGGTTCCCGCAACCTTGGTGATTTCCAGATTCAGGTTGTTCACCCCGCTCATGATCTTATCCACACCTTCCAGTACATGACGGATGGGATCCGCAGAGATGGTAAAGGAAATGGTATGGACACCGGGCTCCAAATCCAGGCTCAGCTTATTTTGGTCTGCATCCACGAAGGTTTTGGTCTGATATCCCTTCGCATAGCCGAGGCCGTAATTGTAAAAGGCGCTGTTGGGAATCTGCCCGTCTACCTCCACATTGACAAACACCGGGAAATCCGCCTTTTCGCTCTGCTTAAAGTTCAGCGCCAGGTAATAGGTTCCCCCTTCGTTCACTTCAAACTCATAAGTCACCTTCTGTCCCGCCTCCGAAAAGGATGCGTTGTCGATGGTGTTGAGGGTTTTGGTTTCCACCTCATAGGGATCTAAATCAATGTCATACTCACAGGCGGCCCGGATGGAAGATGCGTTGCGCTCCGTCATCGCTTCCGCCTGGATGGAAATCAGGTTTTGCCCCTCCGCTTTCCGGGACCCGGTATAGGCTGCGATGGCCGGTTCCCTGGTCAGGGAAATCTCCCCCAGCAGCATGGTACCTTCGATCATGCTGATTTCCAGTTCGTTTTCCCCTTCTTGCAGTTCCACTGCCAACGGCCTGGAATGACGGTAGCTGGCGTCCATGACATATTTGCTCTGCCACTTTTCCATCTTATCCGGCATCGGCACAATCTGGTTGCCGTAACGGTCATAAGATTTCTCCGCCGGATCCTTCCATGCCGCCTCAAACTCCAGGTCGCGCAGTTCATAGAACTGATACTCCCCGTTCACTTTCATGGACAACTCCAACGGAAGCACGCTGTTGCCCGCATCCATGTAGTCCACGCCGACGTAGTAGCGTGCCGTTTCGGGTACGTCCACCGTGACAATGCCGCTGTCGTGGATTTGAAGCTTCACCGCCTTGCCGCCGCCTCCCGCATATCCCGCGTCGGACACAATCTCGGTACCGCTCACCGGACGGAAATGATCCGCCGCCAGAACCCGAATCGGCTCCCCCTCATAATAAGGGCTGCTCAGGCTTTGACTGACCACAGAATAATTGGTGTCGATCATATCGCTGGAAAAGTCATCCGTAATGTAATTGGATGCCGATTCCGCGTTGACCACTCCGTCAGACGAAACCTTTTCTTGCGTTTCCTCTTCGGCACAAACCGTCACGCTGCCGGCCGCCATCGCTGCGGTCAGCACAAATGCGAGCAGTCTGCGCTGTTTCTTTTTTGGAAACATTCCTTCACCTTCTTTCCGGCAACCGCTTCTTAACGGGCAGCCGCCTTTTATGCTGAAATGTGTAATTTCTGTTACCGTGCCGCATATCCGCTGCCCCAGACTGCATATCCCTTGTCGGAAAGCGCCGTGAAAGCAACCACATTTTTGTAACCGAACTGATCCCACTCCACAATCCATTCGCCCTTATATTCCACACCGTTGAGCACCAGCACGGCGCCATGGTCGCCTTTTAACTCCCAGGTTCCCTCATAGCTTCCGCTGACCGTGTGATCCTCCGCTAATACGATATCCTCCGAAGGACGTGTCACCGAAGAAATATTGTGCATGTGGTTGACCAGTTTGTAAGCGCCGGGAATCGCGCCCTCTTCCACCGGCCCCAGTTTTTCCCCCGCGTAACGGTAAGGGGAAACCACCGGCCAGCCGTCCTCATTGAAAAACATCTGATGCACCCGCACCTGATGCTCCTCTCCCTTTTGCTCAAACCGGGTGTGGAAAATCAGGAAATACCGCCCCGTCTCTTCCTCATAACAGGCGCTGTTATGCCCCGGCGAGACATAACCGAACCGAAACTTTCCGTTCTCCCCTTCCACATAGGGGTATGTAAAATTACCCATCAGCTTAACGCCGTATCTGCCCGCCGCCGAATCGTCGAAAAAGCTGCCCACCGGCCCCTTACAGTCGATCATGTCCTGTCCTTCTGCATCCAGGTAAGGGCCGTCCGGCTGCTTTGACCGGCATACCCGGATGTTGTAGCCCCCGTCCGCGGCCAGGCCGCCGAAAGACAAAAACAGATAATAATAATCCGTTTCCGGGCTGTAAAGGATATAGGGCGCTTCGATCCGCAGATGGTTGCCGCCCAAAAGCTTTTTGCCATAGCCGCTCTCCAGCGGAAATCCGGTTTCACTGTCCAGTTCCAGAATGTAAATACCGCCGGAATAAGAGCCATACACCATCCACAGCTTCCCCTCTTTATCAAAAAACACACAGGGATCCACTGCATTGGGCTTCACCGTAGCGTCGTAAGCTTCCCCGTCCTCGTCCGGCGTCCCCGCATCCTGTCCGGATTTCAGCAGGATACCCAGATCTTTATAGGGGCCTTCCACGTTGTCCGCCACCGCAAGCCCCAGCGCGGAACGGGGGGAACTGCCCTCACAGTTGCAGTAGTACATGTAATATCTGCCGTCTGCAAGCTGTATCACGTCCGGCGCCCAGAACGTATCCGTCTTTGCCCAGTCAAAAGCTTCCCCCATCTCCTGCCTTGCGTCCGGAATGATTGTATTGCCCTCATGTACGCCGGAATCCAAAAGCGTCCAGTTCATCCAATCGTCGGTCTTGGCAGCCGCCAAATGGGAACCGAACACGTACCAGCTGTTCCCGGCCTTAATGACCGACGGATCGTGTACGGAGACCTCCGAAAAAGTGTGTTCCACCAATTCGGGGCCGGTCAAATCCACGCCCTGCAGATAAACAGGCAATCCGTCCTTCTCCGCAGCTTCCTGTGCCGCCGTCCCGGATACGGTTTCCTGCATCTGCGTTTCCTGTCCCTCTGTCTGCGCCTGCCCCGTATCGGTTCTGTTGTCCTGTCCCTTTGCACCGCATGCCGCCGTTATGCTTACCGCCAGCACCATACCTGCGAGAACCCATTTTTTCTTCATAATAACCTCCCTGCCCGCCTTGGCGGGCGTAAATTCACGGTTGAAAAACT
>DERU01000138.1:8946-13054 GCA_002361095.1 Lachnospiraceae bacterium UBA3332 | reverse complement strand
GCCTCCGGAAAAGGTTTGGCCGCGCCTCCCCTGCCCTCCGCCGCCGTCCGCTCCCCGGTTTAGCCCAAGCCCTTTCCCACCCCGTGAAAAGTAACGCTGCGGAGTCGGGGAAATGAATTTTTAGAAATTTTAGTTGTGTATCAGGGGCAAAAGCTATAAAATAGAACCGGAAGGAAAACGGCGGGAGAAATCCTGCATTGCGGGGGGCGGAGGGACAGGATGGAAGCGTTTAAGCAGTTGCTGCAGGAAAGTCTGCGGCAGGATTTGTACCAGATTGTTTTAAGCGGAATCCGGACAAACCGGGAAGACGCTGCGGTAAAGAAAAAAATAAGGCCGGTATTGATAAAAGACACGCTTTGTTTTCAGACCACCAGTTACGTGGGAAAACAGGTTTTCCATCAAAACGGTTCCGCCAGCGAGACCCAAACGCGCATTCTGGCGGATTTTCCGGCACAATATAGGCAGATACAGATTGATACCAAACAGTTTGCGGCGACGGTTCTGGCCAGCAGAAAGGGAAAGATTTCCATCCGCAAAAAGCCTCATGAGGGGAGTGGAAAAAAGCAGGCGGATTTGTCCCATAACCGGGTCAAAAAGTATATTTTGGAGGAAGGACGCGCAGTGCCTTTCCTTGTGGATTTGGGTGTACAGACCAGGGAAGGGAAAACGGTGCAAAGCCGGTACGATAAGTTTCGGCAGATTAACCGTTTTCTGGAATTTGTGGAGGATGTGCTTGACCGGCTGCCGACGGACAGGCCCATCCGCGTGATTGATTTTGGATGCGGGAAATCGTATCTGACGTTTGCCATGTACTACTATTTGCACGAACTGCAGGGCAGGCAGGTGCGGATGACAGGGCTGGATCTGAAAGCGGATGTCATTGCGGCCTGTTCCGGACTGGCAAAAAAGTATGGATATGAACATCTGGATTTTCAACAGGGGGATATTGCGGCATACCGGGAAACGGATCAAGTGGATTTGGTGGTGACGCTGCATGCCTGTGATACGGCTACGGATTATGCCCTGTACCAGGCGGTTTGCTGGAAAGCGAAGGTGATATTGTCGGTTCCCTGCTGTCAGCATGAAGTGAACGGGCAGATTGCGTGCAGCGCATTGGAGGGGGCTTTACAGTATGGGCTGATCAAAGAACGCATGTCCGCGCTTTTTACGGATGCGCTTCGGGCAAACCTGTTGGAAGAAAACGGGTATGACACGCAGGTGATTGAATTTATCGATATGGAGCATACTCCTAAAAATATTCTGTTGCGGGCCGTGTATACGGGGAGGAAAAAGCCGTGTAAAAGCGCGCAGCTGGCCGAAACGCTGCATGTGCGCACGACGCTGCAGAAACTTTTGGAAAACGTATAAAGAAACATGACGGGTGAATCAAAAAAGTCGGGGAGATTTGAATTTGAAGAAATCCATGATTAAGCTCACTGTGTTTGTGGGCGTTTTTATCATTTCCCTGGTAGCGATCAGTTTTTACATGAACCGGGGAAATACGGATATGACGGCGCCGATGGGGGAAGCCACGCTGCCTACTTTGGAAGTACGGGTGGACGGACAGCAGATAAACCGGATGTACGGATTTGTCCATGAGATGGAGACGGCGGGGATGCGGGAAAGCATCACACCGGTGGGGGAGCAGCGGCAGATGGATATTGTCGTCCATACTTACGGGCAGGACGTCAGGGACATGGCCTATGAAGTGCGCAGCATTGACGGGAACAGATTGATTGAAAATACGGTTATGACCGGCTATGAACAGGCCGGTTCGGATATTTATGCCTCTTTTAGGCTCAAGGATCTGATCCAGGAAGGGGAGGAGTACGCCCTCATTTTTGTACTTACGCTGGAGGACGGAAGGGAAGTTTTTTATTATACGAGGGTGATCTGGGCCGACTATAATCTGTCGGAAAAGCTGGCGTTTGTCACGGCGTTTTCGGAGGCAACCCTTGACTATGATAAGCTTTCCGAATACAGTATGTATTTGGAACCTAACGCGTCGGGAGACAACACTACGCTGGCTAAGGTGAACATACACAGCAGCGCAAGGCAGGTGGCGTGGGCGGGGCTTCATGTGCAAAAGCAGAGCGAAACGGAGATACGGCTGCGGGAGATTGCGCCACAGACGGCTTCTTTTGTATTATCCTATCTGGTCAGCTATCAGCAAAATGAGAAAGCGGTTTATGCAAAAGTAAAAGAGTATTTCCGGATCCGTTACACACCCGAACGTATTTACCTGTTGGATTATGAAAGGACAGCCCAGCAGCTATTGGAAGAATCCGCATGGAGTTTTGCCAATGACAAAATCAATATCGGGATAGCGGATCCGGACATGGAACTTGTGGAGAGCGACGGGGGAACCATTTTTGCGTTTTCCCAGGCGGATACGCTATACAGTTACAACAGTTCGGACACAAAGCTTGCCGTATTGTTTACGTTTTTGGAGGAGGAGCAGAACGATGCCCGTACCCTGCACGGGGATCATGGGTTTCGGATCCTGCAGGCAGATGAAACCGGAAACATTACCTTTTTGGTGTATGGGTATATGAACAGGGGCCGGCACGAGGGGGAATGCGGCATTCAGGTCTGTTATTACAGCAGTACGTTGAATGTAGTGGAGGAAATGGTATTCATCCCTTATGCAAAGTCGGCGCAGATTCTGAAAGCGGATATTGAAAACCTTTCCTACGTGAACGGGAAAAATGATTTGTACCTGATGATGGACGGAAGTATCGTCCATGTGGGACTGGAAGATAAGAGCAGCGAAGCCATCGTACAGGGCATGAGCGAGGAAAATTACCGGGTCTCAAAAAACCAGAGTATGCTGGTGTGGCAGGAGGGAGGACAATTTTCCAGCGAGGCTTTGCGGTTTATGGATTTAAACAGCGGGAAAACGGATGTAATTGCCGCCGGGAACGGCAACTGTATCCGCGCGCTGGGATTTATGGGGGCGGATTTGATCTATGGTGTGGCAAGGAAGACGGATATCTATGAGGATTCCCTGGGGCATACCGTTTTTCCCATGCAGCAGATTTTGATCCGCAATTTTGAAGGGGATGTGTTGAAAACCTATCGTCATCCCGACATTTTTGTGACCGATTGTGTGATTGAACAAAACCAAATCAGCCTGACGCGCATTAAAAAGACGGAAGAAGGGTTTGAGGAGACGGCGTCCGATCAGATCCTTTACAGCGACGAGATTGCTTCCAGTAAGAATTATGTGGACACGGCAGTGACGGAAAATCTGCAGACGGTGGTGCAGATTGCTTTGAAAAATCAGGTGGACAACAAGAAAATCAAAATCCTGACCCCGCGGGAGGTCCTCTTTGAGGGGAGCCGGAATGTGCCTATTCCATACAGGGAACACCCCATGCGTTATTATGTGTATGGAAAATGGGGAGTGGAAGATGTGTTTACGCTGCCTGCGGACGCAGTGCGGCTGGCCTATGAAAAATCCGGTTCTGTGACGGCGGAGGACGGCGCTTACGTATATAAACGGGACCGGCTGCATTTGGTCAATCAGATCATGGCGATCACCGGGGAAGCGACCAGGGAGGGAGAGCAAAGTCTGGCCGTGTGCCTCAACGCGATCTTAAAATTTGAAGGACTGATGCGCGACAGCAGCAATCTGCTGGGGGCGGGGAAAGACGTTATGTCGATTTTGGAAGAAAATCTCGAGGGAAGAAAAATCCTGGATTTGCGCGGCTGTACATTGGATATGGTCTTGTATTATCCGGACCGGGAAATTCCGGTGCTGGCGGTATTGGAGGACGGCAGCGCCGTTCTCATCACCGGCTTCAACGAGCAGAACGTGGTGCTTATGGATCCGTTAAACGGAACGGTGGAGAAAAAAGGACTTGGGGATGCCCGCAGCTGGTTCGAGGAAAACGGAAATCAATTTGTGACCTATTGGTAAAAATTTGTGCCGCCTGACAGGTTACTTTTCACGGGGGGGAAGGGCGTGGGCCGAACCGGGGAGCAGGCGGCGGGGGAGGCGCGGACGAACCTTTTCCGGAGACAATATCCAAAACGGGAAATTCCGCCAAATTCCTACGGGATTCCAAAACGCATCAGGGCGCAAAAAACTCACTTTGTTCGGACA
>DERU01000138.1:0-8607 GCA_002361095.1 Lachnospiraceae bacterium UBA3332 | reverse complement strand
TCACTTTGTTCGGACAATTTTGCGCCCGGGACAATCCGGTCTTGACTTTCCGGGATTTTTCATTATAATGATTTACCGGGAAAGCTTCGCGCAGGCGGAGGTTTCCCGGTAAATTTCGTGAGTTCGAAACCATCCTCACGTAAAACAAAACTAAGGAGAAAACAAATGAAAAACAAAAACGTTCTGTATCTTGTGCAGGCGGCTATGATAGCCGCTCTTTATGTTGTGCTCACGATGCTTGCCAACGCGCTTGGCATCGCCAGCGGCAACATTCAGGTGCGCTTTTCCGAAGCGCTCACCATCCTCCCCTTTTTTACGTCGGCGGCGGTTCCCGGGTTGTATGTCGGGTGTCTGGTTGCGAATGTGGTGACCGGTGCGGCAATTTGGGACATTATTTTCGGACCGGTGGCCACACTGGCCGGCGCGTTGGGAACCTGGGCGCTGGGCAGAATGGCAATATCCGGCGGCGACAGGAAAAAGCGGGTCTGCCAGTGGCTGTCCCCATTGCCGCCGGTTATCGCCAACGGTGTGATAATCCCTCCCATGTTAAAGTATGCGTACGGGATTGTGCCGGTATGGTTCTCTGCGGTCACGGTGACGCTGGGAGAGATAATTTCCTGCGGGATTTTTGGATTGCTTCTTCTTGCGGCATTACAAAAACACCGCCGCCGGCTGTTTCCCTGATACGGGCGCTGGTTTTTGGGTCACTCTTCCGCGAATTGTTTTTTCTGCTTTTTTTCGTATTTGATGATGGCTTTGCGGATCTTTTCGTTGGGCACGAGAAGATCGCTGATGGAAGTATCGTGATTGAGGGTATCAATCAGGTAGGCCACATATTTGCTGATATCGCAGTTGACATACCACTCCCGTTTTAAAAGTTCCGGTCTCTGGTAGACGAGGTTGGTGGTCAGGATGCGGTTGAAGCTCCCTTTCCGGTAGGCCCTGTCAAACTTGTCCAGTCCGTTTGTGAACAGGCCAAAGGTGGTGCAGATAAAAATTTTGCGCGCGCCGCGCTCCTTTAAGGCGGCCGCGACCTCAAGGACACTCTCCCCGGAGGAAATCATATCGTCGATTACGATCATATCTTTATTTTCTACGCTGCTTCCCAAAAATTCGTGGGCGACGATGGGATTACGACCGTTTTCCACCCGGGCATAGTCCCTTCTCTTGTAAAACATACCCATATCCAGCCCCAAAACATTTGCCATATAAATGGCCCGGCTCATACCGCCCTCGTCGGGGCTGATGACCATCATATGTTCGGAATCGATATGCAGGTCGGGTTCTGCGCGGAGCAGATTTTTAATAAACTGATAAGCAGGCTGCACCGTCTCAAAGCCATGCAGCGGAATGGAATTCTGTACTCTGGGGTCATGGGCGTCGAACGTGATGATGTTGTCCACTCCCATATGCACAAGTTCCTGCAGGGCGATGGCACAGTCCAGGGATTCCCGGTCCGTGCGTTTGTGCTGTCTGCTTTCGTACAGGTAAGGCATGATGACGGTGATTCTTCTGGCTTTACCGCCGACGGCGGAAATGATCCGTTTGAGATCCTGATAATGGTCGTCCGGGGACATGTGATTCTCCTGCCCGCCCAGGGAATAGGTTTGGCTGTAATTGGTCACATCTACCAACAGATAAAGATCCATGCCGCGCACGGATTCCAAAATCATGCCTTTTCCCTCTCCGGACCCGAAGCGGGGAACTTTGCTTTTTAAGATATAAGAGTTGCGTTGATAACCGGAGAAGGCAAGACTGTCCTTATGCTCGCTTTCGCGTTGCGTTCTCCATTTCACAAGATAAGAGTTAATTGCTTCCGCCAGGAATTCACAGCCCTTTAGGGGAATGATTCCAAGGGAGCCTACCGGAATCGTCTCCAAATTTCTGGTCTCTTCTCGTGTCGTCATGTACATCCTCACTTTCTGATGATTCCCGCAGACGGCAGGGCAAAGTCTGGGTTGGGGTGACGGCTTGCAGGGTTACATTTCCCGTCGCTTTGCCATCCGGATATCCGGGCCGGTCAGTTTGCAAAAATCGAAATTGCTTGCTATTCTGGAAAAAATACGGTCCTGATACCGGTTTTGGCAATCTTCCAGCGAAAGGTTCGTGGAGATGATGATCGGTTTCCTGCGAAGAAGTCTCTCGTTTAAGCAGGTAAAAAAATGGGACAGGGTGAAGGCGGATGCCGTTTCGGTCCCAAGATCATCAATGATCAACAGGTCGCAGCTATAAAGGTCATTACAGAGTGCGGACATTTCCTCCTGATTTTTGTAGTCCCGGGCACTGCGGGCGAGTAGGTCAAAAAGACCGGCAGCGCTGAAATAGAGGACGGAAGATCCTTTTTCAATGCACTCTTTGGCAATGCAGTTGGATAAAAATGTTTTACCTGTCCCCACTGTACCATAAAAAAACAGATTTTGGTAGATGGTTTTGAAATTTCCCGCAAAATTTCTGCATTTTTCAACAGCTTTACGATAATTCGTAAGCGTATCCTCCGTAAAGTAAGAATAGGAAAGGGTGGAAAAATTTTCTTTTTCCAGGATGGACTCCAAATTCGACTGCTTGTAGAGCAGGGCAATCTCGGCCTGTTTGAAGCAGTGGCACTTTTGGCCGTCCGCATAGCCGGTATCCCGGCAGTCCGGACAGTCAAAAACCGGCTGCAGGAAATTCTCCGGGTAGCCGTTTTGGACAAGCAGCCGGGCGCGGTTATGGGACAGTTCGGACAGTTTGTCCTTGAGTTGTGACAGGGCGCCGTCATCACCCGCCAACATCTTTTTGCCCTGTGCTACGGAAAAAGAAGCGACGGATTCGTCCAACGCCTGATAGCCTTCGACAGTCCTGTAAATATGGCGGAGACGTTCTTCGCGCAGATGACGGTTTCTGGTCTGGCGTTCTTCGTATTGCCGCATGATGAAATTGTATTGGGAAGCTGTCAGTGCCACGTCCGTTCTCCTCCGGATTTTTCTATTTTTTAGGGAACCGTCCGGGCAGCGCCGGACGGCTATTTCAAAAGTTCTTTTTCTAGGGCGTCGAAATCGTAGCTGGCGTGCATAAAACGGTTGTATTCGGCGGTAGCGCCTGTCCGTGCAGGTTTGGAAACGTTTGCCTGCCGGTGGGAGACGTCCAGACCGTCGATATCGGATACATGATGTACACCGGCTTTTTGCCAGGCAGATAATATGCTGTCCGCGTAGGCAAAACGGTGCTTATCCGTAGCCAGCACGGTACGCCCGCAGGCTTCCAAAATAACGTCCAGTTCAAAACCGTACTCCGTCACCCAGCGGTTTATGTAGGCAAGTTCGGATTTGGCGGGGGAATTGGGTTTGCCCAGGGCATTCATGATGGAATACACATTCTTGTCATAGCGGGAGGCGCGCTGCCGCGCCTGGGCTGGGGTGCGGATACCCGCCTCGGCCCAGCTTATGGCAACCTTCTCGATGTAACGGAAATCCTTTTTCCCACGCTCCACGCAGTATTGCAGCAAATAGTCGGTCAGGTCGTCGGAAAACTGCAGCCGGTCTGCAAAAAAAAGAATGGATTTCATATCCGCAGGACTCAGCGTACGCCCCAGGTACTGTTCTGCCACAAAAAAAAGCTGGGCGGCATTTTCCTGCCGGCCAAATGCTTTTAAATCCTCTGCGGTGTATGCCGGTTTCTCAAAGGCGGACGCAGAGGGAAGGGTCTGATGGGAAATGACGGAAACCGCCGCAGGGGGCAAAGCCGGCTCGGGGGCGGCCTCGCAGTGCTTTGGCAGGGGAAGCAGCCGGACACCGCACAGGCTTTTGTCCTGCGCGTATTCCAACGAAAGGACGCGTTTTTTCTCCCAGAAGCGCAGGGCGCGCATCACATCCTTTTCCGTATGGTTAAACTGATCGGCGATGTCGGACACCGTGACGGCGGCATGTGCCTGCAGCATACGCAGCAGATATAAGTAAACTTTGAGCTGCGCGTCGTTGGCATCTTTCATATATTCGTCAATGAAGAGATTGGAAAGGATGGTGGCCTCCATGCCGCCATCGCCGGTTAAAGAGAGTGTGTTCATTGTTCCCGTCCTGTTGTCCAAACGCCCTGCCGCAGGAGGCAGGGGAGTAATCCGTAACAGTTCAGACAGGTCTGCCCTGTTAAAGTGATTTCGTTATGGAATGTAGTATAGCACAACCCGGTCGAAAATGGAACAGGAAATTTGGCCAAAACCCTTGTAAACACTGGGCTTGCGGCTTGTCTGTGGATAATGTGGAAAGTGTGGAAACAGGGGAAAAGTGTTCTTGGATGTAGCTTTTTAGGAAAGAAAATATCCACAGCCAAGGGGGATATTTTTCCACCTTTTCGTTGTGGATATTGTGGATAACTTACCGGGAAAGCAGATCTTCACCGATATTTACAATATTTCCGGCTCCCATAGTTATCAACAGGTCGCCGTGCATACAATTTTCCAAAATAAATTTTTCGATTTCCGCAAATGAAGGAAAATACCGGCAGTCGGTTCCAAGCTGCAAAAGCTTTTCCTGGATATCCTGCGAACGGATTCCCAACGTATCGGTTTCCCGTGCGGCATAGATGTCGGCGAGAATGACTTTGTCCGCCAGCGAGAGGGCTTTTGCAAATTCGTCCAGAAAAGCTTTGGTACGGGAATAGGTATGGGGCTGGAAAACGCACCAGAGGGTTTTGTGGGGATAATTTTGCGCCGCCTGTAAAGTTGCGGTAATTTCCGTGGGATGATGCGCATAATCATCTACTATGGAGATGCCGTTGACCGTGCCTTTGTACTCAAACCGGCGGTCCGTTCCATGGAAGGTGCGGAGCGCATACTGCGCCTTTTTGGGATCAATGCCCAAAACGTCGGTGAGCGCCAGGGCAGCCAGGGCGTTTGCCACATTGTGCTCCCCGGGGACGCCTAAGGTGACCGATTCTGCGGACGCACCAAAGCGGTGGAGCCGGAAGGTGGCATCGGCAAATTCATTGTAAACAATGTCCGTGGGATAGTAATCTGCCTGGGTATGCAGGCCGAACGTCACGACGCGGCAGTCGAGATCTTTTGTAATTTCCGTATAACGGTCAATGTCGGCGTTGATAATAAGCGTTCCGTCCGCAGGAATGCGCATTGCAAATTTCCGGAAGGAAGCCCGGATATCATGGATGTCCTTAAAGAAATCCAGATGATCTTCTTCTATATTTAATATAATGCCGATTTTGGGAAACAGGCTTAAAAAACTGTTGGTATATTCACAGGCTTCCGTCACAAAAAGCCCGGAATGGCCCACCCGGATATTGCCGTGGATGGACTTTAAAATACCGCCTACAGAAAGGGTGGGATCTTTTTCGGCGTGGAGGAGGATTTCGGAAACCATGGAGGTCGTGGTGGTCTTTCCATGGGTGCCGCTGATGGCAATGGGCGTCTTATAATTGCGCATCAGCTGTCCCAAAAACTGCGCCCGGGTAAGGGTGGGGATCTGTCTGCGCAAAACCTCCGCAAATTCCGGGTTGTCGTTATGGACGGCCGCTGTGTATACGACCAGATCAATGTCGTCGGTGATGTTTTCGGCTTTCTGCGGATTGCCGTAATGGATATGCGCGCCCCTGCTTTCCAAAAGTTTTGTCAGCGGGGAGGCATTCCAGTCGGAGCCGGATACGGGAAAGCCTTCCGAGAGAAGAATCTCCGCCAGACCGGACATGCTGATGCCACCGATGCCGATGAAATAGACATGGATAGGATGGTTAAAGTCTACATGATACATGGAAGTACCCTTTCTGTATGATTATTATGGTGGAAATCGTTTTTTTTGAAGCAGGAAGAAAAATTTCCGGTTTTTCTTCCTGCTTTATTATACGCAATTCCGGCGGAAAAACCAATAGGAATTTACGATACAAGGCTTGCAAAAAATGTTCCCTGTTGGTAAAAATGTGTGAATAATACTGAGATTTAATAAAGAAATTAGCTAAAAAAGCAAACATCGCAAGAAAGTATATGTATTTTATACAATTTTGCATGGTAAATTACGTTTTTTGTTGTGGAAAAATATTCACTTTTACAGGGAAATGTGGTATAATTCTACAAAAGGGCCGCAATAGCGGGCAGACAGGAGCAAAGAATCATATGGTTAAGAAAGAGATGATCGCCATGCTGTTGGCGGGGGGCCAGGGAAGCCGGCTGGGGGTTCTTACGGCGAAGGTCGCTAAACCGGCAGTATCTTTTGGAGGGAAGTACCGCATTATTGATTTTCCTTTGAGCAATTGCATCAATTCGGGGGTGGATACGGTGGGCGTGCTGACGCAGTATCAGCCGCTTCGGCTCAATACCCATATCGGCATCGGTATTCCGTGGGACTTGGACAGGAACATCGGGGGCGTCACGGTACTGCCCCCTTATGAGAAGAGCGGGAACAGCGAATGGTATACGGGGACGGCCAACGCGATTTACCAGAACCTGGATTATATGGAAGGATTTCATCCGGATTATGTACTGATATTGTCCGGGGATCATATTTATAAGATGGATTATGAAGTCATGCTGCAGTTCCACAAGAAGAACGGATCGGAATGTACCATTGCGGTTATGCCGGTTCCCATGGAGGAGGCAAAACGTTTTGGCATCATGATCACGGATGAAAATAAAAAGATTACGGATTTTGAGGAAAAGCCCAAGGAGCCCAGAAGCAATCTTGCCTCCATGGGGATTTACATATTCAATTGGAATACCTTAAAAGAAGCCCTGATCGCCAAGGCAAACCAGCCCCACTTGGATTTTGGCAGGCATGTCATTCCTTATTGCCATGAGAAAGGCGCGCCGATGTATGCCTATGAGTTTAACGGCTATTGGAAGGATGTGGGGACGCTGCAGTCTTATTGGGAAGCCAATATGGAACTGATTGATATTGTGCCGGAATTTAATATGTATGAGGAGTATTGGAAAATTTACACCAAGAGCGAGATCCTTCCGCCCCAGTATTTGGCGCCGGGCAGCGCAGTGGAACGCAGCATCATCGGGGAAGGAGCCGAGATTTACGGAGCCGTCTATAATTCCGTGGTCGGCTGTGGGGTGACGGTCGGAAAAGGGTGTGTGGTCAGGGACTCCATTGTGATGAATAATACGGAAATCGGAGACGGCTGTGAACTGTATAAGTCGATTGTGGCGGAAAATGTCCGGATCGGGCAACGGGTAAAGCTTGGAGTCGGAGAAGAGACGTTTAACAATACCGCGCCCCATATTTATAACAGCGGATTGGTGACGGTGGGGGAAAAGAGCGTCTTGCCCGATGACGTGTCGGTAGGCAGGAATTCCGTTATTTACGGCATAACGGGACGGGAGGATTATCCGGACGGCTACCTTGTCCCCGGAAGCACATTGATGAAGGCAGGTGATGAGGAATGAGGGCGATCGGGATTATTTTGGCAGGCGGTAACAGCCGCAGGATGAAGGAACTGACGCAAAAGCGCGCGATCAGCGCCATGCCCATTGCCGGCAGCTACAGGGCTATTGACTTTGCCCTGAGCAATATGAGCAATTCCCATATCCAGAAGGTAGGGGTATTGATCCAATACAATGCGGGAAGCTTAAACGAACATTTAAGTTCTTCCAAGTGGTGGGATTTTGGACGCAAACAGGGAGGGCTGTCCGTGTTTACGCCTACGGTGACTGCGGAGAACAGCTTCTGGTACCGGGGAACGGCGGACGCGATTTACCAAAACCTGTCCTTTTTAAAGAGCAGCCATGAGCCGTATGTGGTGATGACTTCCGGCGACTGCGTCTATAAAATGGACTATAACAAACTGCTTGAATACCATATCGCAAAGAAAGCGGACGTCACCATCGTCTGTAAAGAAATGCCAAAGGATTGTGATGTGGAGCGTTACGGAATCCTGAAGATGGACGAGGAATGCCGGATACAGGAGTTTGAAGAAAAGCCGGTAGTTGCAAGAAGCAACACGATTTCCTGTGGGATTTATGTCATTCGCAGACGGCTGCTCATCGAGATGCTGGAGCGCTGCTCCATGGAGGACCGGTATGATTTTGTGACGGACATTCTGATCCGTTATAAAAACCAGAAAAGGATTTTCGGCTATAAGATCAGGGAGTATTGGAGGAATATCGCGTCGGTGGAGGATTATTTTGCGGCGAACATGGATTTTTTAAAGCCGGATATCCGGGACTATTTCTTTAAGCAGTATCCGGATATTTATTCCAAGGTGGACGACCTTCCCCCGGCCAAATATAATGTGGGCGTGCGCTTGTCCAACAGCCTGATTTCCAGCGGATGCATTATCAACGGGACGGTGGAGGATTCGGTTATTTTCAAGAAAAGCTTCATAGGCAACAATTGCTATATCAAAAATTCGATTATTTTAAACGATGTCTATATTGGGGACAACACCCACATAGAGAACTGCATTGTGGAAAGTCACGGTACGGTTCACCCGAATGTCTACTATAAGGGGGAGGACCAGGTTAAAATTGTAATCGAGAAAAACGAAAGATATATTTTATAAGGCAAGGGGGAACAGGTAAAATGAAGATCACAGATGTACGAGTTCGGAAAATTGCTAAAGAAGGTAAAATGAAGGCGATTGTGTCTGTTACCATTGACGATGAATTTGTCGTACATGATATCA
>DERU01000309.1:8141-10390 GCA_002361095.1 Lachnospiraceae bacterium UBA3332 | reverse complement strand
CTCCAACGAGGGGCGCGGCTATGTCCTGCGCCGGATTATC
Organism: Lachnospiraceae bacterium UBA3332; assembly: GCA_002361095.1. Taxonomy (GTDB): domain Bacteria; phylum Bacillota; class Clostridia; order Lachnospirales; family Lachnospiraceae; genus Gallintestinimicrobium. The sequence goes on along the minus strand of DERU01000309.1, from coordinate 10,350 downwards.
CGCCGTGCGGCAAGGCATGGAAGACTTCTGGGAATAGAAGGGGAGTTTTTGGCGCAGCTTGGACAGACTGTGATTGCCGGTAGTAAGGACGGATATCCGGAACTGGACGAGAAACGGGATTTTATTTTTAACGTATTGACGCAGGAAGAACACAAATTTGCAAGAACCATTGATCAGGGCTTGGCGATTCTTGCCGAACTGGAAGAGAAAATGGTGGGGCAGGGTGTGTCGTCCCTTGCGGGGGAGGATGCATTCCGGCTTTATGACACCTATGGGTTTCCTTTGGATTTGACGAAGGAAATTTTGGGGGAAAAGCAGTTTTCGGTTGACGAGGAAGGCTTTGAGGCCGCAATGCGCAGGCAGAAGGAGACGGCCAGAAAGGCGCGTAAAACCACAAATTACATGGGGGCGGATGTGACGGTGTATGAGTCCATTGATCCGGCCATCACCTCCGTGTTTGTCGGGTATGACCGGCTTACCCAGGATTCCAAAATCACGGCGCTGACCACGGAGACGGAAGTGGTGGAGGCACTTACGGACGGGGAACACGGCACAATCGTGGTAGACGAGACTCCTTTTTATGCCACCATGGGCGGACAGGAAGGGGATGTGGGCCGCATCTTTTGTAAAGGCGGCAGCTTTGCCGTGGAGGAGACGATCAAGTTAAAAGGCGGCAAGGTCGGTCATGTGGGAAAAGTGACGGAAGGGATGTTCAAAACCGGGGATTCTGTTACGCTTGCAGTGGATGAGGAAAACCGGACAAGAACCTGTAAAAACCACAGCGCCACCCATCTTTTGCAAAAGGCGCTGCGGGAAGTGTTGGGAACCCATGTGGAACAGCAGGGCTCGTTGAACAATGCGGACAGGCTGCGTTTTGACTTCAGCCATTTCTCGGCGATGACCGCAGATCAGCTGGAGGATGTGGAAAAGCGGGTAAACGGGAAAATTACGCAGAATCTTCCCGTGGAGACCAAAGTCATGACGGTGGAGGAGGCCAAAAAATCCGGCGCCATGGCACTGTTCGGGGAGAAATACGGGGATCATGTCCGTGTGGTATGTATGGGCGATTATTCCAAAGAACTTTGCGGCGGCACGCACATCGGCAATACCGGAGCGATCGGGGCGTTTAAGATTTTGTCCGAAAGCGGCGTTGCGGCAGGGGTGAGAAGAATTGAAGCATTGACCGGACAGGGCGTGTTCGACTATTATAAGGATCTGGAGAAGAAGCTGGAAGAGGCGGCAAAGATCGTGAAAGCGACACCTGCTTCCCTGTCGGAAAAACTGGAGCATTTGACGGCCGAAATGAAAGCGCTTCAGAGCGAAAACGAAGCGTTGAAAAGTAAGGCGGCCAAGGATGCGCTGGGCGATGTGACCGATCAGGTGATCGAAGTTAAGGGAGTCAGGCTTTTGGCGGCCAGTGTGGCGGGCGTGGACATGAACGAACTGCGGGAACTGGGCGACTCGCTCAAGGAAAAGCTCGGGGAGGGTGTCGTGGTGCTTTCCTCTGTCAGGGACGGCAGGGTGAATCTGGTTGCCATGGCCACGGATGCCGCCATGAAAAGAGGCGCGCATGCGGGCAACCTGATTAAGGGAATTGCTTCCTTTGTGGGGGGAGGCGGCGGCGGCCGTCCCAACATGGCGCAGGCAGGCGGCAAGAATCCCCAGGGCGTTGCAAAAGCGATGGAAGAGGCAGTCAAAGTGCTGACGGCACAAATTAAAGATTAAATTTTTGAAAAAAGTGTTGACGAATCGGAAAATTTTGCTATAATTAGTAATATGCATGAGGGTACGGGATGTATTTACATGTAATTAACCCGATCAGTCGTAATACGAGATGGGACTGAAGGGAGGTCAGGTGAGAGCAGATGTCTAACATCATAGTCAAAGACAACGAGACTTTAGATAGCGCACTGCGCCGCTTCAAGAGAAGCTGTGCAAAGGCAGGTATCCAGCAGGAGATCCGCAAGAGAGAGCACTATGAGAAGCCCAGCGTAAAGCGCAAGAAGAAATCTGAAGCAGCTAGGAAGCGCAAATATAATTAAAACCATAAGTCCCTGTGGTTCTTCCCGGGGACTTATCTTTTGCAAAAAATTGGGAATTTTTGGTACATAGCAGGAGTGGAAGGTTTGATTTGGACGCCCGCCACAGCGGGCAGGGAGGTTAGGTTGAAAAACCATATACGATAGTTTTTCAACCGTGAATTTACGCC
>DERU01000309.1:0-7816 GCA_002361095.1 Lachnospiraceae bacterium UBA3332 | reverse complement strand
AAGCGGGCAGGGAGGTTAAAATGAAAATTTGGAAACGGATGACGGGGATTTTACTGGCGGCCGCCGTTGTGGCGGGAACTTTTCTGGCAGCCCCCTTACAGGCAAAGGCAGCGCCGGCCAAGGGTATTGATGTGGCCGTATACCAGGGAGCGATTGACTGGAACGCGGTAAAGAACGCAGGATATTCCTTTGCTTTCGTTAAGATCGGCAGCGGAAAAAGCGGACTGGACCCTTATTTTGCGGCGAATATGGTGGGAGCGAATGCGGCAGGCTTAAAGGTTGGGGCTTATGTGTATTCGTACTCCACCACGCCGGAGGGGATTTTGCAGGAGGCATTGTTTGCGATTGCGGCCCTGGAGCCTTATACGGTGAGTTTTCCGGTGGTACTGGATCTGGAGGAGGCCGCCCATAAGAATTTAAGTCCTGCGCAGTTAATGGCGCTTATTACCACGTTCTGCGAGACGGTTAAGGCGGCGGGATATTATCCCATGGTCTATTCCAATAAGAACATGCTGGTCAATCAGATTGGCCCCATTCCCTATGACGCCTGGGTGGCGCAGTATTCCGATGCCTGCGACTATCCCAATCCGGCCATCTGGCAGTTTACCAGCAGCGGCAGTGTGCCGGGAATTGCCGGACGGGTGGATTTGAATTACCAGTTGAAGGACTATTCCGGTCTGATTGTGGCAAACGGTTTTACGGACCGGAACGGGAAGCGTTACTATTATAAGAATTACCGGATGCAGTTCGGTTTTGTGACGGAAGGCGGAAAAACCTATTTCATGAATGCGGACGGTTCCATGTTCAAGGAAGGGTGGATCGGCGACGGTGTCAATATGTTTTATATGGATACCAAAGACGGCCATATGCTGCATGACCTGGTGAACATTCAGGGAAAGAACTACTATTTTGACGCAAACGGCCTGATGCAGCGCGGAATGGTTGCCATCAACGGGAACCTGTATCTGTTTGGCGCAGACGGCTCCATGCAGTATGGCTGGTATACGGACGCGGCCGGAATGCGCTATTTTGCGGAGGACGGCCATATGCTGTCCGATACGACCCGGACCATCGACGGTACGGAATATGCTTTCGATGCTAACGGAATTGCCACGGTCGTGCCTGTGGTACCGGACATCAACCCCTTGGCATGGGTGATTGATCCTGTGACCGGTATAACGGTGGATTCCACTACCGGGCAGGTGGTGGATCCTGTGATTGTGGAGCAGGTTTTGAACGCCGCGCGGCAGATGCAGGGGAAATAGGGGAATTTGTTTTACTTTTTGCAGGAATAATCCGACGGCTGTCACATAAGAATAACTATAGGAATATAGGGACGGGAAGAAAAAGCGTAAGCTTTTGGCGCCCCGTCCTGGGATGGAGAGCATTTTATGGGTAAATGGAAACGGCGCGTTTTTACTCTGCTTCTGTCAGCCGCAGTTATTCTTGTGACGGTGGGGACGCCTGCAAAGGACGTGTATGCGGCAGAAGGGGCAGTCGGCATTTCGGCTCCTTCTGCTATTTTATTGGAAGCTTCCACCGGAAAAGTCATTTATGAGCAGAATGCGGATCAAGTCTGTTCCCCGGCGAGTATCACCAAAATCATGACCCTGCTTTTGATTTTTGAGGCTTTGGACAGGGGAAGCATCAAACTGACGGATGAGGTTATTACCAGTGAAAAGGCCCAGTCCATGGGGGGATCCCAGGTGTTTTTGGAGGCGGGGGAACTGCAGACGGTGGATACGCTGATTAAATGTATTGCGGTGGCCAGCGGCAATGATGCGTCGGTGGCAATGGCGGAACACATTGCGGGCAGCGAGGAGGAATTTGTGGCACAGATGAACCGGAAGGCGGAGGAACTTTCCATGGGAAACACCCACTTTGTGGATTGCTGCGGACTGACGGATTCCGACGACCATCATACCAGTGCAAGGGATGTGGCCATAATGAGCCGGGAACTGGTTACAAAACATCCGGAAGTATACCGGTATACGGGAATATGGATGGAGGATATCACCCACACAACGGCGCGGGGCAGTTCCGTCTTCACGCTTTCTTCCACCAATAAGCTGCTCAAGCAGTACCAGTGGGCGACGGGACTCAAAACCGGTTCCACAAGCAAAGCCAAATACTGTCTGTCCGCTACGGCGCGCAAGGACGATATGGAACTGATTGCGGTGGTGATGACGGCGCCGGATCCCAAAACCCGTTTTGCGGATGCCGCCGCCCTGCTCAATTACGGGTATAGTGTGAGCGCGCTTTACCGGGACGAAAACCGGGACAAAATTCCGGATATGCCGGTGAAAGGCGGTGTGGAGGAGAAGGTTGCATTGGCGTATGAATCCGGTTTTTCTTATCTGGATGTGGAGGGCAACGACATTGAAATGATACAAAAGCATGTGAATGTGGCAGACAGTGTGGATGCTCCGGTAAAGGCGGGGGAAAAAGCGGGAGAAGCGGAATATATTTTAAACGGTCAGGTGATCGGCACGGTGCCCATCCTGTTTGCAGTGAGTGTGAAGCGGGCGGTGTACAGGGATTACGTGAAAAAAATTGTGGGATATTTTCTTTTATAACCAAGGATTTTGTGCTACAATATGTACCGGCAGTCTGTGAAGGGGGAGTTATGCTGCCGGGAGGAGATTTTATGGGAATGGGTGTATGCGTGTCAATCGGCGCGGTAATTTTGTTTTTCATCCTTATCATGCTGCGGGACAGCAATCGGTTTGTGACGGTATCCTATTCGCTTAAAGCCTGTGGGATCAAGAAGGGAGTTCGGATTGTCCTGCTGTCGGATCTGCACAATAAGTGTTACGGTAGGGATAATGAAAAACTTTTGGCCGCCATTGACAGCGCCGCCCCGGATCTGATCGTGTCGGCGGGGGATATGATGACTTCCGTAAAAGGAAAGTCCACGGAACCGGCCAGGCGGCTGGTGGAGCACCTGGCGGCAAAATATCCTTTTTATTATGGGAACGGAAACCATGAGGGGCGGATTTACCATGACAGGAAAGTGTACGGGGATATGGGGAAGCAATACCGCCGGGCTTTGGCAAACAGCCGGGTATGCCTGCTGGAAAACGCTGCGGCGGAACTGCCGGGCTACGGTATCCGCATTGTCGGCCTGGATCTGCACCGGGAGCATTACCAGAAGTTTAGGGAAAGCATGCTGCCGCTTGCGGAACTTACACGGCTGCTGGGAGAATGCAAAGGGGATTGCTATACGCTCCTGATTGCCCATAATCCGGCTTTTTTTGACACCTATGCCGCGTGGGGCGCGGATTTGACCGTTTCGGGACATGTGCACGGGGGCGTGATGCGGCTTCCCCTGCTTGGAGGGGTGCTTTCCACCTCCCTTCGCCTGTTTCCCAAATACGACGGGGGAAAGTTTGAAAAAGACGGTAAGGTGATGATTGTCAGCCGGGGACTGGGAAGTCATACGGTTCCGGTCCGTATCTGGAATCCGGCGGAACTGGTGGTCATTGACCTGGAGCCGGCAGGGAGAAAGGAATGGCGCTGGAAGTAAAACTGCAGGCATTTGAAGGTCCGCTGGATCTTCTTTTGCATCTCATCGAAAAAAATAAAATTGATATTTATGATATTCCGATCGTGGAGATTACGGAACAATACCTGGATTATATCCGGCAGATGGAAACGCAGGACATGAATGTGATGAGCGAGTTTCTGGTGATGGCGGCGACGCTTTTGGATATCAAATGCCGGATGCTTCTGCCCCGTGAGGTCAATGAGGAGGGGGAGGAAGAGGATCCGAGGGCGGAACTGGTACAGAAGCTGCTGGAATACAAGATGTATAAATATATGTCTTTTGAATTAAAGGACATGCAGGTGGACGCCCAGAGGAGTTTTTACCGGGAACTGTCCATGCCAAAGGAGGTGGAAGCGTTTCGGCCGCCCATTGATTACGGGGAACTGATCGGCGATACGACGCTGTTAAAACTCCACGAGATTTTTAAAAGTGTGGTACGGCGGCAGGAGGACAAGGTGGATCCGGTCCGGAGCAGTTTTGGCAGGATTGAGAAGGACGAAGTAAGCGTCGAGGAAAAAACCTCCTATGTGCAGGATTTTATCAGGAATCATAAAAGGTTTTTTTTCCGGGAACTTTTGGAGAAGCAGACCAGTAAAATGGATGTGATTGTGACATTCCTGGTGGTGCTGGAGATGATGAAGGTCGGGAAGCTGACGGTGGAACAGGAAACCATTGACGATGAAATTGTTGTGATTTCACAAAAAACAGGGGAAGACGGATGGACAGAATGAAACAGGAGGCTGCGCTGGAAGCGGTGCTTTTTACCATGGGGGAAGCGGTGGATATCCGCAGGCTTGCGGAGGTGATAGAGGAAACGCCGAAAAAAACCGGGGAAATATTGGAGAGCATGAAAAACTGCTGGGAGATTGAGGGAAGGGGAGTGGCGCTGATTTGCCTGGAGGATTCCTGGCAGATGTGTACCAGACCGGAGATGTATGAGTATCTAATCCGGATCGCGAAAACGCCCCGCAAATACAGCCTTTCCGACACGCTTTTGGAGACGCTTTCCATTGTGGCCTATAAACAGCCGGTGACGAGACTGGATGTGGAACGGATACGCGGGGTAAACTGTGACCATGCCATCAACCGTCTGATGGAGTTTGATTTGGTGGAGGAGGTCGGACGTTTGGATGCGCCGGGCCGTCCGCTCCTGTTCGGCACGACACAGCAGTTTCTTAGGACCTTTGGGGTCAGTTCACTGGATCAGCTGCCGGAATTATCCGCCATGCAGATCGAAGAGTTTAAAGAACAGGCAGAGCAGGAGGTAGGGCAGCTGGAGGTGTAGCCGGGTATAAACGGGGGTGCAGTCTCATATATTGGTAGCAACTGTTGAATGGCAGGGGGGCCTGTATATGGGAAAAGGGATGGCCGTTTGGCTGGCTGGAATGTTACAAAAGGGCAGGAGAAAGGCGGTTTGCATATTTTTGGCCGGGTGTATGCTGTTTCTTTTCACCGGAGCTGCCACAGCGCCTGCAGATGAGAGAAAAGAAGAGAAAAAAAGCATAACCGGCCAGTTATACGCCCAGTCTGCTGTCCTGATGGATGCCGGCAATGGGCGCGTTTTATTGGAAAAGAACGGAAGCGAAGTCCTGCCTATGGCCAGCACTACCAAGATCATGACCTGTATCCTTACGCTGGAACAGGGAAATACGGAGGATATTGCAGCTGTCAGCGCCTATGCGGCGGGGCAGCCGAAAGTGCATCTGGGCGCCGTAAAGGGGGAGCATTATAAGATCGGGGATTTGCTGTATTCTTTGATGCTGGAGTCCCATAATGACGCCGCAGTCATCATTGCGGAGCATTACGGAAGCGTTTGGGGAGGACTGTCACAGGATTGTGCCAGTCATTCGGAGGAGGAAAGCAAAAAGGCAGTGGTCGCCTTTGCGGAAAAAATGAATGAGAAGGCAAAACAGCTTGGCTGTGCGGATACGTTTTTTGTGACGCCAAACGGGCTGGACGCCACGCTGACACAGGGCGGGAACGTAGGGGAGACTGTAAGGGAGCATTCCACCACCGCGCGGGATCTGGCGCGTATCATGCGTTACTGCGTTATGGATTCCCCGCAAAAGGAAGCTTTTTTGGAGATTACACGCACAATGTCTTATACGTTTTTCAATTATATACCGGCGGATGGGGGATTTGCACAGGGAGGCCGGACGGTTTCCTGTAATAACCACAATGCTTTTTTGCAGATGATGGACGGCGCGTTGTCGGGCAAAACCGGCTTTACGGGAAAGGCAGGGTATTGTTATGTGGGAGCTTTGCAAAGGGGGGAAAAAACTTTCGTGGTGGCCCTGCTTGCCTGTGGCTGGCCCAATCATAAGAGTTGGAAATGGCACGATACGAAACTGCTGATGGAATATGGTTTGGAAAATTACGAATTGCGGGATATTTACGAGGAGCGCCGTCTCGGCAGCGTCGAAGTGGAGAACGGACAGCAAAAGCAGGCGCGCCTGTCTGCGCAGAAAGAGAAAATAGAATTGCTTTTGTCCCCGGCAGACCGTGTGGAGGTGAAATGGACGCTGCCGGATAGGCTGACGGCCCCGGTGACAGAGGGGGAAGTGGTGGGAAAGCAGTCCTTTTATGTCAATGGGGAACTGTATTGGTCCATTCCCGTGACGGTGAAGGAAGGAGTGTCCGAAATTACGTACGGATATTGTCTCAAGAAAATGATAAAGAATATTTTGTTGTGAAAAACGACTAAAAAATCCGCGTAATCAAGTTGAAATTAGGCGGATTTTTTTATCAAAAATCTGGCAGGGCTCGTCTTTTCATGGTATACTAAATACGATACGGATTTTTAGCCAAAATTAATATAAAATGGAGGGCCAAAATATGAGCAATTCTTCAAAGGCGAGTCAAAGAATAAATGCTTTACTCGACGACAACAGTTTCGTTGAGATTGGCGCGAAGGTTACGGCCAGGGCGACCGATTTTAATTTGAAACAGACCGAGACCCCTTCGGACGGTGTCGTTACCGGTTACGGGGTGATCGACGGCAATCTGGTGTATGTATACAGCCAGGACGCTTCCGTTTTGGGAGGCAGCGTGGGCGAGATGCATGCAAAGAAGATTGTGAATCTTTATAATCTGGCCATGAAGATGGGCGCGCCCGTTATCGGTCTGATTGATTCTGCGGGACTTAGGCTGCAGGAGGCGACCGACGCGCTGCAGGGATTCGGGGAGATTTATTTGAAGCAGACGCTGGCGTCCGGCGTAATTCCCCAGATCACCGCTGTTTTCGGAAACTGCGGAGGCGGACTCGCCGTGATTCCTACCCTTACGGATTTCACTTTCATGGAAGAAAAGAAAGCGAAACTTTTTGTGAATTCCCCCAATGCCCTTGACGGCAACAGCGTTGACAAATGCGATACCGCATCCGCCGCGTTCCAGAGCAGCGAAGCCGGGATTGTGGACGTTGTAGGCAGCGAAGAGGACATCCTTTCACAGATTCGGGAACTGGTCGGATTTCTTCCCTCTAATTTTAAAGACTATGACAGCTATGAAGAATGCAGCGACGACTTAAACAGAATGAGCCCGGAAATCGGCGGCTGTGCGGGTGATACGTCCATTGCGCTTTCCCTGATTGCGGACAATAACAATTTCTTTGAAGTGAAAGGCGCTTATGCAAAGGACATGGTGACCGGCTTTATCCGTTTGGACGGCATGACGGTGGGAGCGGTGGCAAACCGCAGCGAAGTGTTCGACGCAGAGGGAAATTACGAAGCGAAGTTTGACGGGACGCTTTCCGTGGCGGGCTGTGAGAAAGCGGCGGATTTCGTGAACTTTTGCGATGCGTTCGGCATCCCTGTGCTGACGCTTACCAATGTGAAGGGATTTGACGCCACGAAATGTGCGGAGAAGCGCATTGCCAAGGCGGTGGCAAAGCTTACGTATGCTTTTGCGAACGCTACCGTTCCCAAAGTCAATGTGGTGGTGGGCAAGGCATACGGAAGCGCATATGTGGCGATGAACTCCAAGGCAGTGGGCGCGGATATGGTTTTTGCGTGGCCGGATGCCTGCATCGGGACGATGGATGCAAAGCTTGCCGCCAAGATTTTGTGCGACGGGAAAAGCGCCGACGAAATCGACGCATGCGCAAAGGAATATGCGGCGCTGCAGACCAGCGCAGAGAGCGCTGCAAAGAGAGGGTATGTGGATCAGATCATTGATACGGCGCAGACAAGGAAATATGTGATCGGTGCGTTCGAGATGCTGCTTACAAAAAAGGAAGACCGTCCAGAGAAGAAACATGGCACAGTCTAAGAA
>DERU01000201.1 GCA_002361095.1 Lachnospiraceae bacterium UBA3332 | reverse complement strand
TTCCCCACCCCATGAAAAGTAACTACTCCAGGTATAGAGTTTGCAATCTTTTCCTTTTGGCAGGATCTAAGCCCATTTCCTGTTCCAAAAAGGTATCCATGGAGCCGAAATCCCGGTTGATTTCCGCATAGACGGCTTCCAGATAGGAAGCCTCCACGGAAAATAATATTTCAATCAGGGTCCTGGCGCTTTCTTCCCCGGTTTGCCGTACGGCGAGACTGCCATGATAGTCAATGACGCTGCGCACAAATTCGTTTACTTTCAGGTAATCGGTCAAAATCAATTCTTCTTCCACATTCAGCGCCTGTAAAAGAAGCATGGTGCCGATTCCGACCCGGTCTTTTCCTGCCGTGCAGTGCCACAGGATACTGCCTTGGGTTTCATCCAGTAATTCCGCAAAAAAATTCCGGTAGGTTTTGCGGGCAAACGCGCTTTGTAAAAAGCCGGAATACATCTGCCGCATATAGGCCTTGGCTACATCGTGGGGGGAGGCATTTTGGCGCAGCATTCGAAGAAGTACCTGTTCCACGAAATTATTTTCCGAGCCTTCTTCACGGGTGATGCCAAGCGCTTTTCCGTCCAGTACCGGAAGATGTATGTAGCGCACGCCGTCAATGATACGGTCCGGATGCTGCGCCGCTTCCTCATAGGTTCGCAGGTCTATCACCTTTTCCAGCAGATAGGTTTCTTTCAGGACGACCGCGCTTTCTGCCGTTAAGCGGGAAAGATCGCCGCTGCGCAAAAGCTTTTTTCGGCGGATTTTTCGGCCGTCTTTTGTGGGCATGCCGCCCAGATCCCGGGTGTTTGGCATACCTTCCAGTTCTATTTTGGTGATTTCATAATTTTTATTTTCCATTTTCCAATATGATCTCCCGTATCTGCCTGATCAGTTCCATATCCTGTGCGGTAACTTTTAAATTGGTGCTCAGGGATTTTCCCTCTGCCGTGGTTGCGGTGATTTCGAGTACGGAGCCTTCCGACAGGGCGTCCTGCCCCATTGCTTTTATAAACTGTGTAAATTTTGTGTGATTGTGCTGGAATGTGTCCCATGCTGCTTTGAACTGCAGTAATTTCATCGGATTCATCTGCATTGGCTGTCTCCTTTTCGGCTTTTGGCGGTTTTAAGGCCTATTTAAGTTTTTTGGATAAATACATAATGAGGTCATCATCGTTTTGGCAGGGATCATGGGCTGCGTATAAGTATTTTAGGATCATGGTAATATTATTCCATTATGATGCCTCCATAAAAAGGGAATGTCCGGCAACAAATTTTTTGTAATAAAGAATTCCGACGGCATCCGCCAGAAACCATCCGATGGGTACAGACCACCATATGCCTGTCACACCGACGGCGGGAATGGCAGACAGACTGTAGGCGAGTAAAACGCGGGTGCCAAGGGAAATGACGGTCAATACCAGCGACATGGCAGGACGGTTGACGGCCCGGTAAAGCCCGTAGAGTAAAAACAGGCAGCCGATGCCGCAGTAAAAAGCACCTTCCGTCCGCAGATAGGAGATGCCTACGGCAAGAATTTCCGTCTCGGAGGGCCGTATAAAAATCAGGAGCAGCGGTTTGGCAAACAGTACCACCAAGGCCGAAAGGCAGATGCTGAAAATGCCGGCCGTCCGAACGGCGGCCCTCATTCCCTGCCGGATGCGCCCCTCCTGCCTTGCACCGAAATTTTGTGCGATGAAGGTGGAAAAGGCATTCCCGAAATCCTGCACCGGCATATAGGCAAACGAATCGATTTTGACGCCCGCCGCAAACGCGGCCATCACCACAGGGCCGAAACTGTTGACCAGTCCTTGTACCATCAAAATTCCCAGATTCATGACCGATTGCTGCATACAGGTGAGAAGGGAAAATTTTCCGATCTCCCGGATTGATGAAAGGTGGATGTGCATGTACGCTTTTTGAATATGTAAAAATGGGCAGGCGGCATAGGTATAGACGGCGAGCAAAAGACCGGATACCCATTGGGAAATCACGGTGGCAAGGGCTGCTCCCGCCACGCCCATCCGGAAACATAAAATAAAGACCAAATCCAGTACAATGTTTAAAACGGCGGAAATACCGAGAAACAATAGGGGGGCAAAGGAATTTCCGACAGCCCGCAGAAGCGACGCGAAATAGTTGTAAAAAAAGGTCGCCGCGATTCCCCAAAAAATAATCCACAAATATTCGCGCATCAGCCCGTATACCTGTGCCGGAACGAAGAGTGCATGCATAATGGGATCCAACAGTAAAAACACCAAAACATTTAAAACAGCCGTAAATCCTGCTATAAGGACAAAAGAGGCAAACATATCCTCCTGCAGTTTCCGTTCGTTTTTCTCCCCGAACCGGATGGAAAATACGGCTCCGCTTCCCATGCAGAGCCCCAGCAGGATGGAAGTTAAAAAGGTCATCAGCGCATAGGCCGAGCCCACCGCCGCCAGCGCGTCCGATCCTAAAAATTGTCCTACAATCAAAGTATCGACTACATTGTATAGTTGCTGCAGCATATTGCCGCAGATCATGGGAAGTGCAAACCGCAGCATGGTTTTGGTGATATTTCCCGTCGTTAAATCAATCTGTGCCATTATCCGTACAACTCCTGCCGGGGCAGGCTCTTGTAAAATCATATGTGCCTGCCCCTGTAATTCCTATAGACAGTCCCTATTATAAAAGACAACTGTAAAAAAGGCAAGCAAGACGACGTGTTTCGCACGGAAATCAGGAACAGTTCAGTTCCAATGGCAACGGCTTAAGGCGGG
>DERU01000158.1 GCA_002361095.1 Lachnospiraceae bacterium UBA3332 | reverse complement strand
CGCCTTAAGCCGCTGCCATTGGGGGCTGAACCGTTACAAACAGCGGGAGCCAAGGTTCCTTTTCATGGGGAAGGGCTGGGCTTCCCCATGAAGCCGGTTTATCTTTTAGTTCGCCCGGATTTCCTGCCGCATGAAGGAGAGGTAGGAGAAAGCGAAGGACAAAAGCATCAGCGCGCATAGGGCTGTCAGGTGCGGCCATACCAAAAGGATGCTTTGGCCCAGGGAGAGATAGCCGGACAGCGCCCCGGACAGTTGGGTGACGGTCACGGCGTTGACGGAGCGCACGGCGGGATTTAAAATCGTGGAAGCCGCTTCGCTGAACAGATAGTAAGGGGAAATACGGTTCAGGTTCAATTCGCAATTATAATTGGAAAGCGTGTTCAGCATGGCGTTGTAGCCGTCCAGGGGATAAAGCGCGTCCGCGATAATGCCCGCCAACAGGCTGATAAAGATAGCGGAGAACAGCCAGACCGCAATGGCGGCCAGCGCGGAGGTGGCGGCATGGCGGCATACAGTGGAAAACAGGATGGACAAAGCCAGCCAGAAAGCCACGTATACGGAGGAAAGGAGCAGATACACCAAAAGCCTTCCGATTTCCTCCAAAGTCGGCAGGACGCCGGTTTTTAAAAGCCCTGCGGCGCCCACCAAAATGCCGGAGGAAAACAGCATGGTTACAATGATGAAACAGCCTGCGAGAAATTTGCCCACGATAATGCTGTCCCGGTAAATCGGCTGGGACACAAGACGGTTGAGCGTTCCCTGCGACCGTTCGTTGCTGATGGCGTCAAATCCCATGATCAGTCCGATAAAGGGGCCGAGCAGCGCCATAAGGGCGTGGTAGGAGGGAATGGAGTTGGCGCTTGCGGTGAACAGCTTCAAAAAGAGAAAGGAACTGTCCTGGCTGATGGAATCGGCGATTCCGGAAACCGCTCCGTACAGTCCGCAGACCGTCATGATGCCTACAAACAGCGTAAGGAGCCAAATCCGTTTACTGTTGACAAAATCCGAGAGTTCTTTTTCCCATAAAACCTTAAGCCCCTGATACTTTTTTATGCTTTTTGTCTCCATCCGTTTCACCTGCCTTTTCAAAATATTTACGGTAAATTTCGTCCAAATCGCTCCCGGCCTGCCGCAAATGCATAATGGTGTAACCGTTTTCCGCCAGAATGCGGGAAAGCTTGCGCCGCACGTCGTAAGCGGAACGGACGATATAAAGATCGCTTTGTTTTTCCACTTCCAGAATGCCGTCCGTTTTTTCCAACAGCGTTTTTAACCGCACATTTTCCGGATAGACGGAGAGTTCCAGCATACAGACGCCGTCCCGGTCAATCTGCTGTCCCAGTTCTTCCAGCGTGCCGCAGGCTACCAGATTACCCTTGACGAAAATACCTATCCGGTCGCACACTTTTTGTACCTGATAGAGCTGATGGGAAGAAATGAGCAGTGTCCGTCCGTCCTCCTCGGCCAGCTGGCGGATCAGCGCCATCAGTTCCCGCATACCTTCCGGGTCGATGCCCAGCGTGGGTTCGTCCAGAATGACGACCTGCGGGTCTTTGACCAACACGTCTGCGATACCCAGCCGCTGGCGCATGCCCCGGGAGTAGGCGGAAGTTTTTTTGTCTGCGGCTTCCTCCATGCCCACCCGTTCCAGAAGAGAGGAAATGCGCTTTTCCAAAAATGCTCCGGACAGCCCGTTGAGCCTGCCGGTAAAGCGCAGATTTTGTCTTCCGGTCATATCCGGATAAAAGCCCACGTTGTCGGGCAGATACCCCACTCTTTTTTTGACTTCCAGGCAATTGCGGGTGCAGTCCATCCCGTCGATGAAAGCCTGCCCGCTGTCAGGCTCCGTCAGTCCCAAAAGCATCAGGGTGGTGGTGGTCTTGCCCGCGCCGTTTGGCCCGAGCAGTCCAAACACTTCCCCGCGCCCGATTTCCAGGTTCAGATCATGGACGGCCACCGTATCGCGGTACCGTTTGGTCAGTCCCAGGGTACGTATGATACAATCTCCGGTTTCTTTCTTAAGATCCTGCATGGCGCTACCTCCTGCCGTACTTTTTGATTACATAGAAAAGCCCGGCTATAACGGCGAGGATAATAAGGACGGCCACGATTCCGAAGGAGGTCTGCGTTTTTACCGTGACCCGGAATTCCGCAGTGGCGGACTGGTCTGCGGAAGCAGCGCTGATGACGGTTAAGTAGTCCCCGGTAAGGGCGTCGGAACCGGGTTTGATTTTCGCCTGAATTTCCCTGGTCGCACCGGCTTCCAATATGTCGACGGTAGATTCGTCAAAGGTGACTTCCCATCCGGTGGGGGCGTTGGAGGTTAAATTGATGTTGGAAAGGTCGATATTGCCGCTGTTTGTCAGACGCAGGGTGACCGGACTTTCCCGGTTGGCGTTTGCGTCCAGACTCAGCCTGCCGTCTGCGGTGCTGATATCCAAATCGTAAGTGCCAAGGATTTTGATATGCAGGGCAGTTTCCAGGCTTTCCCGGGAGGAGGTGGCGCTGCATTTGATTTCATAATCCCCGGCCTGCGTCCGTTCCGGGGGAGTTGCCGTGATGGTAATGCCCTGGCTGCTTCCGGACGCAATATCCACGCTGGAAATCTGCGTCCCGTCCGTGCCGGAACCAAAGCTTATCTGCCAGCCTGCAGGCGCGTCGTAGGAAAAGCTATAGGTCTGGTCGGTGAGGGTATTGTTGGCGATGGTGGTGGAATAGGTAAAGGATGTGCCTGTCACCCCTTCCTGGTCGGGATATTCCACCGTAAAATTACTTTCCCCGGACTCCAGTTCCGTGATCTGTAAGAACAGGGGAAGCGTGGACTCCTGTCCGTCGCCATCCGTTGCCCTCAGTACAATTTCGTAACGGCCTTCGGATATTTCCCGGGGGACGGTGAGTTGGAAGGTGGCGATGGACTCACTGCTTTGCGCGCTGGCGTGTACGCGGGAAACTTCATAATTGTTCCGTTTAAAAAAGCCGGTAAAGCCGTCCGGCATGGATGCCACGGCCAGATCGATCTCGCTTTCCGATTGGGAAAGGCCGGAGACATAGAGGGGGAAGGAAAGGGATTCCCCTGCCTTGACGCTGACGCCGGAACTGTCCGTGTACAGCCCAAATCCTGCCGCCTGTACGGTTTTTACCTGAAAAAGGAACAGGAGCAGCGCTGCAAAGACTGCGCCAAAGGTGGCAATAAGAGAGGTTCGGTTGCTGCAAGTAGCTGTTTTTGCATTCATTTTCTGCATCTCCTTTTTTTGATATGCTTATCAAGATAGCAGAAAATTTTGTTCAATATTTGTTTGTTGTGTGAAAAATGTATGAACCGCCGCCGGCATGGGGACGGCCGGCATTGGGGCGGTAAGCGGAGTGCAGAAGGGGTATCGGCGGATAAAAACCATGAATTAAAAACCGGACGTTCTCCGTTTGTGCCGGGGAGACTGCAGGGAGAGGGGGGCAAAGATGGTTTTGCGGCCGATAAAGCCGAAAATACGGGTGATATAGATACCTGCGAAAATACCGATGCTGTCGATCCCGACGTCGCGCAGGGAGGCGGAACGGCCGGATACGAAAGACTGGTGGTATTCGTCCAGACCGGCAAAGCCGACGCAAAATATCCCGGCAACCAAAAGCAGCCAAAAACCGCGCACCCGGTATACGTAAAGCGGCAGCGCAACGGAAACCGCCAGCAGGAAATATTCCGTGATATGCGCCATCTTGCGGATGTAAAACTGCAGGGCGGCGGTATAATGGGCAATCTGCGCGGCATCCATCTCCAGATCCAAAATGTGATTGGCCTGCGTGAGGAGTTTGGAACCCACAAGGCTGCTAAGCTGCGAGGATTGCGCGCCGTCTTGGGCGGAGAAGGAAAAGATCAGGTACATCATGCAAAGCGCGGGTACAAAGGACAGGGGCTTTAACAGATAACGAAACAGTTTTTTTATGGTCAGCAATACATATTTCATCGGGAACTCCTTTTATGGATGCAGGGGCGGGATACTTTTACCCAATATATCTTATTTTTCCCGGAAGTGCAAGCTTTACTCCATTAAGAACTTTTTAAATCTTTCTGAAACGTAACGGCCTGTTACGTTTTCCGCAGAAAAAATGCAGGGAAAGGTATTCTTCTTTCGGATTTTATGATAGAATGTCAAAAGAAGCCGCCCAAGGGCGCTTGGACAGGAAGAAGGATTTTGGAAGAGGGGACAGGGTATGGGGGAGAAGTCGGAGCAGAAAAAGCAGTTTATTATCGAAACTGCCCGGCGCATTTTTTTGGAAAAGGGGTACAAAGATGTCACCATGAAGGATGTCGTGGAGGCATGTGCAATCAGCAGGGGGGGACTCTATCTGTACTTTAACAGTGTGGAAGAGTTGTTCCTGGCGGTGATGAGCGCGGAGGAGGCGGAAACGGACGATGTTTTTACCGGCGCGCTTAAGGAAGACGCGACGGCGGCGGACGTGCTTCTCATATTTTTAAAGGAGCAGAAGAAGGAAATCCTGCGGTGCAGGGACAATCTGTCCATGGCGATGTATGAATACTATTTTGCCAATCCGGTGATCGGGGCCAAAAATCCGATGCGGGGAAAATTCCGCAAAGCGGTTCGGGCGCTGACCCAGCTGATTCACACCGGTATTGCAAACGGGGAGTTTTATGATGTGGATGCTGCGATGGCGGCGAATAACATTATGTTTGTGCTGGAGGGATTGCGTATTTGCGCCTATACCATGGGAGTGACGGAAAGCATGGTTGACGAGGAACTGCTGCTGCTGGTAAGTGGGATTGTGGCAGAATGACTGGGGGTAAACGGCAGAACGGTTGCCGTTTCACACATAGTAGGTGTCCGGCAAAGCGGACGGGAAGGACGGGCAATGGGAAACGTAAAAAGAATTTATGTGGAAAAGAAGGAAGAATTTGCGGTAAAAGCGAGGGAACTCAAAGAAGAGTTGGTCAATTATCTGCATTTGGACGCCATCAAAGAAGTTCGGGTTTTGATACGTTATGACGTGGAGAACTTGAGCGAAGAGGTGTTTGAGACAGCCTGCAGCTGCGTCTTTTCGGAACCGCCGGTGGACAGGCTGTACCGGGAGGAGATCGAGATCCCCAAGGACGGGCATGTGTTTGGCGTGGAATTTTTGCCGGGGCAGTTTGACCAGCGGGCGGATTCCGCAGTGCAGTGCGTGCAGTTTTTGCGCGCGGACGAGGAGCCGGTCATTAAAACGGCGGTGATTTATGTGATTATCGGGAAGCTTACCGGGGAGGAATTGGAGAAAATCAAAGCGTACTGCATCAATCCGGTGGACTCCCGGGAAGCGGATCCTAAAAAACCCGACACGCTGGTGACTGTGTTTGCAGAACCCGCCGACGTAAAGGTGCTGGACGGTTTTACCGGCTTTGCGCAAACGGATTTAAAGGAATTGTATGATTCTTTGGGCCTGGCAATGACCTTCCGGGACTTTTGCCATATCCAGAGCTATTTTAAAGGCGAAGAGAAGCGCGATCCTTCCATGACGGAAGTCCGTGTGCTGGATACTTATTGGTCCGATCATTGCCGCCATACCACGTTCTCCACGGAATTAAAAAACGTGGCTTTCGGGGAGGGGTATTACCGGACACCCCTGGAAAAGACCTACCGAAATTACCTGGATACCCGGGAAGAAATTTTTGGCGGCAGGAAGGATAAGTTTGTCTGTCTGATGGATTTGGCCCTGATGGCGATGCGCAAACTCAAAAAGGAAGGCAGGCTGGAGGACATGGAGCAGTCCGATGAGATCAACGCCTGCTCCGTCATCGTGCCCGTGGAGATGGATTATGGGGACGGCCCTGTGACGGAAGAATGGCTTGTATTTTTCAAGAACGAGACGCACAACCATCCGACGGAAATCGAGCCTTTCGGCGGCGCGGCCACCTGTCTGGGCGGCGCGATCCGCGATCCGCTTTCCGG
>DERU01000042.1:10343-14618 GCA_002361095.1 Lachnospiraceae bacterium UBA3332 | reverse complement strand
TGAATGGCTGTTTGTCAGAGCGGCACCGATTGTCCTTATCGGTGCAGTCATTGGGATTTTCCTGACACGAAAGAAAGAATGAAACCAAACAGCAATCCTGAACCGTTACGATTTTATATGGAAAAGCAAAAAAATACATTGCGGAATAGGTTGGAAGGGAATAAAATAGGAGAATGGGCCATTTAGGGTGTGTCCGAAAAATGCCCTGGCGGAATGGAAGAAACGGAGAGAATGCATATGAACAGTTTCCAATTTATATGGCAATATGTGAAACGGTATCGGTTCCGGTATCTTGCGGGTATCGTCACCTTATTTTTTGTGGACTTTTTTAATATTTTCATCCCGAAAGTAACCGGAACCATCACCGACGGGCTCACGGCCTCCTCCATGGATATGAACGGCGTCCTGCACCAGCTGCTGCTGCTCTTTTTGCTGGGCGCAGGCCTGGCGCTGGGGCGGTTTTTCTGGCGGTACTTCCTATTTGGCGCGGCCCGCAGCATTGAGCGGAATCTGCGGGACGACATGTTTGCCCATCTGGAAAAAATGGATGTGGAATACTACAACGAACACAAAACCGGCGACCTGATGACCCGCTTTACCAGCGATTTAAACATGATCCGCATGGCCATCGGCCCTGCGGTGATCAGCGTGTTCGACGCCACCGTCATGACGGCCATGGTCATCCTCCAAATGATGGTTTACGTCAACGTCCGGCTGACCCTGCTGGCGCTCATCCCCATGATCATCATCTGCGTGGGGGAAATCTATTACGGAAAAATCATGCATCCCAAATACAAAGAACGGCAGGAGGCGGTTTCCGCCCTGACCGATTATGTACAGGAAAGCTTTTCCGGCGTGCGTGTCATCAAGGCTTTCGTGCAGGAACGGGCACAGATGTACGGCTTTTTGAAAGCCAACCGCCATACCATGGAAAAAAACTTAAACGTCGTGCGCCTGCAGTCCATCGTTATGCCCCTCTTGGATGTGATCATCGGAATGAGCAGCCTGGTCACCCTGATTTACGGCGGCTATCTGGCCCTTGTAGGGGAAATCACGCTGGGGCGGTTTGTGGCCTTTAACCAGTATATCAATATGCTCATCTGGCCCATGCTGGCCTGCGGCGACGCCATCAATATGTTTTCCCAGGGCAGTGCCTCCATACGGCGCGTGCAGGAAGTTTTTGCCGAAAAGCCGGAAATCTGCGACGCCACAGATGCCGTCGCGCCCCCGAAAATCCGGGGCGACATTACCCTGTCCCACCTGACCTTTCTCCACCGCGGGCACAGCGAGCCGACTTTAAAAGACATCAATCTGGAAGTGAAGGCCGGAACCACCCTGGCGATCATCGGGCGGACCGGCAACGGCAAATCCACGCTGGTAAATCTGCTTTTGCATCTTTACAACGCCAAACCGGGCATGATTTTGATCGACGGGCAAGACATCAACACCATCCCGCTAAAAGACCTACGGGAGCATATCGCGTATGTGCCGCAGGACAATTTCCTGTTTTCGGATACTTTAAAATCCAATATTTCCTTCGGGGTTGAGGAGGAAGATATGGGCGCCATCGTGCGGGCCACCCGGGCTGCCTGTATCCATGACAACATCGTCGCTTTTCCGGACGGCTATGAAACCATCGTCGGGGAACGGGGCGTGACCCTCTCCGGCGGTCAAAAACAGCGCAGTTCCATCGCCCGGGCGCTGATGAAAGACGCCCCCATTTTGATTCTCGACGACGCGCTTTCCGCCGTGGATACCGATACCGAGGAACAGATTTTGAAAAACTTAAAGGAAAACCGGAAGGGCAAAACCACCATTTTGATCGCCCACCGCATTTCCACCATTCAAAACGCCGACGTCATTTTGGTTTTGGAGGACGGAGAGGCCCGTGAAATCGGAAACCATGCTTCCCTGATGGCAAAAGGCGGAATCTACAAAAGCATGTTTGAAAAGCAGCAGCTGGAAGCCGCCATCGGGGAAAAGCGCGCCGCCCTTTGCTCCGATTTTCCCGGACAGGCTGTACAAGGAGGTGACCCGGCATGAGACGACTGCTTACCTATTTAAAACCCCATAAAAAAGTCATGGCCGCCGCCACCTTTCTGGTACTTTTTATTATTGTGGTAGAGTTATACCGCCCCATCATCATCGGCAATGCCATAGACAATTACATCAACGGATACTACCATCCTTATGCTGCGGCGCAGGAAAGCGCGCCGGGCAGCGTTCCCTACCGGAATCTTTGGCTGACAAGGGACTTTGACGACAACGCCACCGACAATTTCTACCAGATCTTTCTGTGGAACGACCGTTACTATATGGCGGAAAACCTGAGCCGGGAAGAATGCGGCCTGCTGGAACATGCCGATTCCGAAACGTTTTCCGCATATGTGCAAAACGGCGCCGTCCTGTTGGACAAACAGGATCTGGCCGCTTTGCGCCGCTATGATTTTGCCGGCATTTTAACCGCCGCCTTTGCCTATCTGTGTATGCTGCTTTTGGGTTTTTGCTTAAACGCGCTGGACACCTGGATGCTGCAGAAAATGGGACAAAACATCATTTTTGACATGAGAAAGGAAGTATTCGGGCACATCCACAGCCTTTCCCTAAGTTTTTTTAACACTACGCCTGTGGGAAAACTGGTGACCCGGGTCTCCAATGACACGGAGGCCATCAATGAACTGTTCTCTTCCATTTTGGTACGGCTTTTCAAAAATGTAGTAAAAATCATCGGCTATGCGGTGGTAATGCTTTCCATCAACGTCCGCATGGCGGTCGTATCCTTCGCCCTGCTGCCGGTGGTAACGGTTCTGACCTTCGTATTCCGTTACCTTTCCCGCAAGGCCTACCAGCTGACCCGGAACAAAATCACGGAAATCAACACCTTTTTGTCCGAACATATTTCCGGTATGCGCCTGATTCAGATTTTTGCCCGGGAAGATGTCAAATACAAAGCCTTCTGCCAAAAATCGAAAGAACTTTACGATGCCAACTGGCGGGAAGTCATGACCTTTGCCATCTTCCGCCCCTCCATTTATATGGTCTCCATTCTGGCCATGCTTTTGGTAATCGGTACCGGCAGCCATTCCGTGTTAGCCGGAACACTCTCGCTGGGAACACTGTTTGTTTTTATCAGCTACATCGGCAGCTTTTTCGAGCCTATACAGGAGTTGGCGGAACAGTTTGGCACCCTCCAGTCCTCCCTCGCCTCCGCCCAGAAGGTTTTTTCCATTCTGGACGAGAAGCCGCAGATTGTAAACCGGGAACATCCGGTGGATATCAAAATACAGGGACAAATTGAATTCAGGCATGTGTGGTTTGCCTATGAAAAAGAGGATTATATCTTAAAAGACGTGAGTTTTATCATCCGTCCGGGCGAAAAAACCGCCTTTGTGGGCGCTACCGGAGCGGGAAAGACTTCTATCTTAAACCTGATCGGACGCTACTATGATATCCAAAAAGGGGAAATCCTCATTGACGGCGTGAACATCCGGGACATTGACAAAGATGTATTGCGCAGCGCCATCGGGCAGGTACAGCAGGATGTGTTCCTCTTCACCGGGGATATCAAGAGCAATATCTCCCTGGGCAATACCGCCATCACCGACGAAGAGATCCGGCAGGCCGCCAAAACCGTACACGCGGACACTTTCATCGAAAAAATGCCCGGCGCCTACGACGCGCCCGTAACGGAACGGGGCAGCACCCTCTCCGCAGGCCAGCGCCAACTGCTTTCTTTCGCCCGTACCCTTGCCTACAAACCCACCATTCTGGTACTGGACGAAGCCACCGCCAATATTGATACCGAAACGGAAAGCCTGATCACCCACGCGCTGGAAACCCTGATGCAGGGCCGCACCACCATCATGGTGGCCCACCGCCTCTCCACCATCCAGCACGCGGATAAAATCATCGTCATGCACCAGGGCCGCATCCACGAATCCGGTTCCCACCAGGAACTTCTGGCACAGGACGGCCTCTACAAACGGCTCTATGAACTGCAGCTTGTAGAATGACCCTCCGGACGGCCATGGATATGGGAAGCGGGCTTTTCCCTCCGGCCTCTGCCGCAAAGGGGATGGGCAGAAAAAAGCGGCGCCGTAGGGGCGTCAGGGCAGGGGGAAGCCACGGTCATTTCAGGATGCTGGATCTCGGACGGAGAAATTCCTCAAAATGCAGGCTGGCCCTGCAGCAGGGCACAAAACCGTCCAAACGCAGCGCGTTCTTTTGTGCCCTGCTGCGTTTAGGGACAGGATACATTTTGACGGAATTTCCCGT
>DERU01000042.1:0-9976 GCA_002361095.1 Lachnospiraceae bacterium UBA3332 | reverse complement strand
CGCGTGCCTGCCTCCCGCCTTAGGCTGCTGCCACTGGGACTGAACTGTTACAGAAAGCGTACCGTTCATACCGGCCTGCGCATTTTTTCCCGGTATTGTCCCGGCGTCACCCCCTCATAGCTTTTGAATTTCCGCACGAAATTCGCCACGTCAATATAACCGATCTGTGCCACGATATCCTTAATCTGCATATCGCTGTTGATCAGCAGTTCTTTGGCGCAATCCATCCGGATCATCGTCACATACTGCAGGAAACTGCAGCCGGTTTCCTGTTTGAAAAACCGGCTCATAAAATTTGCGGAAACGCCAAACTGCTCCGCCACCACTTCCAGCCCCATACTGCTCTCCCCAAAATGCTGATTGACATAATTGAGCACGCCCGTTTTCAGGACACTGTTCTGATTGTCTTTAAACCGCGCATACTGCCTGCAGATTTCCGAGACAAGCGTACCCGCCCTTTCCCTGAACTCCGTAAGGTTTGTAAAACTGCACACCTTTTTTAAATCCACACCGGCAAGTTCAAAGCCTTTCATCTGATCCACCGTCTTGATGGTCACATTGATGATGTCAAAACACAGGCACTGGGTAATCACAAAAGATTTGAGCGGCTCGATTTCCTGCACCATATTATGGAGCGCCGTGAGCGCCGCCTCTTCATTGGCCTGCTTTAAGCACTGTATATAAACGGCCTGTTCCAAAACCGGATACTGCATCCCCTGCTCTTCCCCTCCGATTTCCTCAAATAAAACGATTTTCTGATTCCCCAGCATCCGGTAATCACCCGCAAGCACCGCAGCCTCAATAAAGGAACGGCTGATATTCATCGGATCCTCGTACAGCCGCCCGATATACAGCGGCAATTCAATCCCGCATTCCGTTTTCAGCTTCTTGAGCAGGCCGCCCGCCACTGCGGTCCGGACATCCTTCCCTTCCCGTTCCGCTTCCTGATAGTTTACAATGACCGCTATCCCGTCGTCTTTGAACATATCCAGCCCGTACATATGCACATGGGGTCCCAGCCCCTCGCCCAATACCGACAAAATTCCCACACTTTTCTGGGAATCAAAGTCTTCCTCCACCGGAACCGGAAGCAGGATTACAAAGTGGTATCTATAGTCCAGACGGATCGCCGCCGATTTCAAAGTGGCTTCCATATCCTGCCGGTCCCTGAACCTTCCCTTGAGCAGGCCCTTTAAACAGGAAGCCACCACCATCGGACGCTGCCGGTTTACCAGCGCGTTTAGTTCTTCGTTTTTATCCATCAGTTCCTGGATCGGTTCATAAGACCGTTTGGAGAGTGCGGCGGCCAGCAAAATACATCCCGCCGCCAAAGCCAGCACTCCCAGAAAAAACCATTTGGCAAACGCGTCGTCGCTTTGATAAAACTCTTTCGGTTTTGTCACCGAAACCACCGCAAACCCGGAATTTGCAGAAATTTCCCGCATCACCACATAACTGCGGCCGTCTATTTTTTCCGTATTCGCATACCCGATGGCTTTCCCCCTGTATCCCGCAATCTCCTTTGCCGCCCGTATATCCTGCCGTTCAAAGGAATCGGGAATCCGCGCGTAAACCACCCGCCGCTGTCTGTCCAGAAAGTAAACCGCGGATTCCAGCGGATAATAATTCTCCACCATTTCCCCTAAAATTTTTGTTTCGTAGCCGAATCCCAGGGTGGCCACCGGTATATGGTTCATATAAGGAATCGGATACAAAAACCACGTGATGGAACCGCCCGTTTCCCCGTTTTCCACATATAAGGTACGTTCCTTGGTGTCGGAAATAATCGTGGTAAAAAAGGAAATCTGATTCAGATTCCCGTACCGGAGCATTTCCTTTTCAAATTCCTGATATTCCAGCCTGCCGTCGGCAGTATAAACATAGCTGTCCCCCCTAAGGTACAAAAGCATCTGCGGCATCCGCTCCTCATCCGCCACAATTCCGGCATAGGTGGAAAGCTGGGAAAGTACCATTCCCTCGTCAATGTCCGTTTTGCGGCTGCGCACATCCTCCAGCTGGCCCGCCATCTGCGTACCCGAGAAATGGTTCGCCGCGCTGCCCATCTTTTCCACCTCATAATCCAGCATCTGCAAAACCTGCTCCAGGCAGGTGTTATTGCTTCTCTCCAACTCCTGACGGATCCGCGCCCGGTTTCCGTAATAGAAAAAAATCCCCAGCACCAACAGCGGCAGCACACACGCAAAAATATAAGAAAACAGTATTTTTTCCTTCCACCCATATTTTTTCATTTCTACCTCTTTCACCGGGGACACTGCCGGACGCCTTGCCTTATGCAATCCCGATTCTTCTCGATGTCCTATCCTGATTTTGGAGCATTTTCTGCATCAGCTTCCAGATCATTTCCTGCTTGATCTCCCGGCAGCTTTCCTCTTCCCACAGATTTCTGCGTTCCTCCGGATCGTTTTTTAAATCAAACAACTCCCCGTAGGTCTTTCCGCTGTACACGGTGATTTTGTATTCCGGCGTCACCAAAGTCCGCAAAAAGACTTTCCGGATATCGTCGTCGTCCTCCACCAGCACGCTGTCAAACCCTTCCGCATCCCCCCCGGTCATCAGCCCCACAAGGGATTTCCCCGGCAGGGGGAATCCCTGATAAAGTTCTTTCCCCGCAAAAGGGCCTTCCCATGCTTTCACCGGCCCCTCCGGATATCCGACCCCCGCAAGTTCCAGTATGGTCGGCATAAAATCCAACAGGGATACCAAAGCGGATTCCCGCTTTCCTTCCTGCAAATGTCCCGGCCAGGCCATCATCAGGGGCACGCGCAGCAATCCTTCATAATGAAAAGGCCCTTTGCAGTACATCCCATGGTCGCCCATCAGTTCCCCGTGATCCGCCATAAAAACGATCACCGTATTTTCCTTTTTTCCGGATTGCTCCAAATAATCCATCACTTTTCCGATACAGTCATCCACATGCTGCACCATTCCCCAGGCCAGGGCTTTCGTCTCCCGAATCTGCTCCAGGGAATAGCTGCAGGGGCCTCCGTCTATGGATTCCTCGTTGCGCTCCCGGTAATATTGCGCATGGTACAGTTCATTCATATGTTCCCGCTTATCGTCCCACGCGATGGGATCCGGCATCTCCTCCTTCCGGAATCTGTCGCAATAGGGCGCAGGAGGACCGAAAGGGAAGTGGGGATCCGGGAAAGAACACCAGGCGAAAAACGGTTTTCCCTCCGGGCAATTTTCCAGTTCTTCTATGGTATGCCGGGCAATCCATTCATTATAATGCAATTGTACCGGCACCGTGGAATAATAGTTGTCCCCTTTCCCCGTTGTCTCTTTCGCGCTTTCTTTGGAGCGCAGCGCCCGGTAAACCTCCGGGTGCTCCTCTTCCAGCTGCTGCATATATTCCCCGAAGCAGTAATTTCCGTGCCCGCCCAGAAAATGGATTCTGTCCAGTCCCCACATCCCCTCCGGCAGCTTCGTGCACTTTCTTTCGTTCCACACGGTTTCACACTCCGGCAGCAGCGCCGGATCATACTCCGTAATGTTTTGATTGCCCCGCTCCGGAGACATATGCCAGGCCTTTAAATGAATTTTTCCCACAGAAACGGTATGGTATCCCTGCTCCCGCAAAATCTGCGGCAGCACCGGATAGGTATCGTCCAAATCCACCCCGTTGGTACGCGCGCTGTGTACGCTGGAAGGCAGCCCCGTCCACATCGTCGCCCGGGACGGCATACACAAAGGGGTTGCACAGTAAGCTTTTTCAAAGAGAACCCCCTGTCTGGCAATCTCATCAATATGGGGCGTTTTCAGTATAGCATTTCCCATACAGGATAACCAGTCCGCCCGATGCTGGTCCGTCACAAAAATCAAAAAGTTAGGTTTCATCCCATCCTCCTGACAACTTCCCCGGAATGCAATCCTGCATTCCGGGGAAACTCATACACCCACAATCAATTTATTTTGCCTGTTTGGAAATATAGGCGTCATAGCCCTTCTGCTCCAGCGCAATGATATCTTCCATTCCCATGGAACGGATGGTATCGCGGAACGTATCAAAATTGTCCAAAGGCTCCGCACCCGTAATGAACTTCAGCGTCATTTCGTCCACATAGGTATAGATGGGTGTGGCCACATCCGCCAAAGTCTGCTGATCCGCCTCATCCAGCTGGAACGGCGGCAGCTGCATGGAACTGTCCTCCATATCCTGCTCGGCCCACATCAGACGGCTGTTGCGGGCGCCCTCGCTTTTTAACAGGTTCGCATGCACTTCCACATCGGGGCCCGTAAGCTTGGGCGCAAAATGCAGCTTGTAAATATAGCTGGCCTCTTCCGTTCCGAACTTGTTTTTGAGCATGGTATCGTTGTAAACCCGCTGGTCGCCCTGCCAATCCCAGTTGAGACCTTCCACACCCCAGTTATACAGTTCAATTCCCTCTTCCGTATATCCGTAGTTTAAGAATTTCATGGCAGCCTCCACGTTTTTACAGTCCTTACTGATGACTACCGTAGTCTCGTTATATTTCATGCGCGGCCAGATATCGCAGTCGTTCCAATGCAGCTTTTGCCCCTCTTCCAGCCTGGGATACGGCGCCGACACCACCTCAATGCCCTGCGCCTGCCCCCGGTTATAGGTTGCCACAATCGGATCCAAATAGGTTCCGATCTGTCCGGTGTCAAACAGCGTATTGATGTCCGTCCCCTGCAGGGTCGCAAAATCCTTGGAAATATAACCCTTGGAATACCATTTGTTCAGCAGGGTCAGATAATCCTTATAGGCATCCTCCAGCGGCGCAAACTTCACGGTTCCGTCCTCTTTATAAAACCGGGTATTGGCGTTCATGTAAAGATCATACATGCCCATCAGCTGTACCTCATATCCCATCCGGTCCAGCACATAAGGGGTGATACCCTTTTCCAGCATTTTGTCAAACATCGCCTCAAACTCCGGGATGGTCTGGGGAATTTCACATCCCAACTCGTCCAGCACGGCCTGATTCAAAAGCCATCTGCGGAAAGGCGGATCGCCCACCGGCTTGTAGGCGTTAAACGATACCACATGCCCTTCGTTATCCGTGGACTCCCGGTAAAACTCCTCGTCCTCCGTCAGAACCTTCCAATAATCCGGCGCATATTCCGGAAGCTTCTCCGTCAAATCCAAAAACATGCCGTCCCGCATTCCCTGGAATTCCCCGCCCACATAGTGGTCTGCATAGGCAATGATATCGGGAAGCTCGTCCCCCAAAAACAGCAGGTTAAACTCCTCCTGTTCCTGCCCGATGGCGGGATGGATGAATTCGATTTCAATCCCCAGTCTTTTCATCGCTTCCTGGTAGGCGGTGTTTTCGTTATAACTTGAGATGTACTTAGATGCGCCCGCGTGTATCGGCACCCAGTACGTCAGCTTCACCGTCTCCCCGCCGGCGCCCTCCGCTTCCTGCTCCGGCTGCGCGGCGGCCTGTGTATCTACCGTCGTTTCCGCCTCCTGTTTTTCCGTTCCCTGCTTTGCCGGCTCCTCCTGCGCATTTCCGCAGGCCGTAAGACCCAGCATCGCCATTGCCAGTACCAGACTGACGACCCTCTTTTTTTTCATTTGTTTCCCTCCTTGTTAGATTGGCGTAACCGTGCAGATAAGTCTGAACCGTTACAAATTTATGACAACGGCCCGGATTCAGCCGGACTGCTGCATTCTTTTATAATCTGTAGCATTCCCGGACACAAGCCGTTCATTCCTTAACCGATCCCATCATGACGCCCGCCATAAAATACTTCTGGGCAAACGGATAGATGAACAGAATCGGAACGGTGGAAACCACAATCGTGGCGTACTTGACCACCTCCTGCAAAAACATCACATCCGTATCCGCAGACGCGTTTCCGTTGGCGGAATTGGAAATCAGGATTTCCCGCATGATCAGCTGCAGCGGGAATTTGGCGCGGTCACGCAAATAAAGCATGGCGTTAAACCAGGAACTCCAGTGGCCCACCGCATAAAATAAAATCATAACCGCCACCGTGGCTTTGGACAGCGGCAAAAAAATCCGGAATAAAATCGTAAAATCATTGGCCCCGTCCAGCCTCGCGGATTCCTCCAGACTCACCGGAACCGACTGAAACCCCGTTTTCATCACAATCAGGTTCCAGGTGGAAACCGCTCCCGGCAGTATCAGCGCCAGCACCGAATTGTACATCCCAAGCCCTTTGACCAGCAGGAAATTGGGAACCAGCCCCGCGTTAAAATACATCGTAAACACAATCAGAAGCGTCAGTGTCCGCTTAAACAAATACCCTTTCCTGGAAAGGGCATAGGCCCCCAGCGTGGTCAAAAACATATTTACCGCCGTCCCCGCCAGCACGTAACAGATCGTGTTCAAATAACTCCGCGGAATATTGGGATTCTGGATCACCACCTTATATCCTTCCACGGAATGCCCCAGCGGCTTTAAAATAACGCCGGAATGCCGCATCAGTTCTATGGGGTCACTAAAGGACGCCATCACCACATGCCACATGGGATACAGACATATCAACGCCATCAGCCCCATCAGGCCATAGGCAATTCCGGCAAAAACATGATCCCCCGTCAGCTTTTTTTTCTTCATTGTCGCTCCCTTTGCTCCCGCTCTGCCCGCTTTGGCGGGCATTCCAATCAGGGGGGCTGAAAATTTATTTTCAGCCTTTGCTCCCGCTCCGCCCGCTTTGGCGGGCATTCCACTGCCCCTTACCATAAACTTTCCCCCGTCAGCTTTCCGATAAAACGGTTGGCCAGCACCAAAATAAGCAGATTCACCACGGAGTTAAACAATCCCACCGCCGTACCGTAGCTATAATTGCTCAGTTCCAGACCCTGCCGGTAAATATAAGTGGAAATGATATCCGCCGTCTCATAGGTAAGAGGGCTGTAGAGCAAAAACACCTTTTCAAAGCCTGTGGTCAGAATATTGCCGATCCGCATAATCAGCTGCACGATAATGATAGGCAAAAGTCCCGGAAACGAAACATAAATCATGCGCTGGAAGCGGCTCGCCCCGTCGATGGTGGCCGCCTCATACAATCCCGGGTCGATACCGGACAGGGTCGCCAGATATATGATGCTTCCCCACCCGGCTTCCTGCCAGATTCCGCTGAGCACATACAGCGGCCGAAACCAGTTCGCATTGCCCAAAAGGTTGGAGCGCTCCACCCCAAACAGGGAAAGAAAATCATTGAAAATCCCGTCCGAGCGGCTAAACGTCACCAGCAGCCCGCACATAACCACCAGCGAAATAAAATGCGGCATGTAACTAATCGTCTGTACTGCCTTTTTGTATGGCTTGCAGTGAATCTCATTGATCAAAAGCGCCAGTAAAATCGGAACCGGAAACGCAAACATAATTTGCAGCACATTGATCAGCAGGGTGTTGCGGATGAGCCGCCATGCAAACGGCCCCGTCAAAAAATCTACAAAGTGCTTCATTCCCACCCATTTGCTTCCCGCTATCCCCAGCGCCGGTTTGAAATTCTGGAACGCAATGACCACGCCTCCCATGGGCGCATAGCAAAACACCGCATAATATAAAACAACCGGAAGCAGCATCAAATATATGTATTTGTAGCGCTTAAAATTTCTCCTATACTTTCCCGGCGTCCTTTGTCCTTTTCCCATCCTATCCTCCCCCTGTTCAAGCCAAAACCGACGGCAGCAGATGCTCCACCAGTTTTTCCTGCAGCCTGGCTTTCTTTTCCTGACAGGCTTCCAGCATGGCCTTGTTTTCAAATTCCCCCGGGTCGGTTTCCAAATCCAAAAATTCCCGTCCGTTCTCCGTCCCTTTCTGGACATGGACATATTTACAGGTTCCGTCCGTCACCGCCAAAAATCCCTCTCCCTCCGCGAAGGTATATTCCCGGCTCCACCCCGTATCGCACAGGGAGTGTCCGTCGCAGGGCGGTACGGAAATCCCCGCCACATCCAGACAGGTAGGCAGAAAATCCGTGGAATTTACCAGCCTCTTGTCCGTTTTGCCCTCTTTTTGTCCGGGATACCGGATCAAAAGGGGGATTTTCCACACTTCCTCATAAGCGCAGTTGTGTTTCCCCCATAAGCCGTGATTTCCCAGCATTTCCCCGTGATCGGCCGTAAAAATCACCATCGCGTTGTCCCCGTATTTTTCGGAAACGGCGCGCAGGATTTCCCCCACCCAGTCGTCGATCAGCTTCACATTCGCACAATAAGCGGTCTGCAGCCGTTTCCAATATTCCTCCGGATAATTTTGACAGGCATGTCCCTCCGCAGTCCTGCTCCCGTCGATATTGGCGTTTATGCCTCCGTAATAACTGTCATGGTGGATCCGGTCCGTCCCTTCCAGTTCCCCCTCCCTGCGCTTTCTGGACGGCAGCCGGTTCGTATCCACCTGCGCAAGGTATTCTTCCGGCGCGTCAAAGGTGTAATGGGGCCCGCTGAACGAAACCCAGGCAAACAGCGGTTTTTCGCAATTATACTGCCGGATATATTCCGCCGCTTTCCTCCCCACCCATGCGTCAGGATGCCACTCGGACGGCCCCGGGAAAGGAAATACCTTTTGGTATGACTCATTCCATACGGCATCCCGATAGGCTTTTAAATATCCCGCCTTCTCCAGTTCCTTGCTGTAATCGTCGTAAAACCAGACGGAAACCTGCTTATCGTCCTCCAGTTCCAGATGTTCGATTCCAAGGCTCTCATAATAAGTTTTGAACGAATCATAAGGAAGGGTCCGGTCCGCCCGGGTCTCCCCGTATGGCACAGGCGCAAAGTGGCATTTTCCAAAAACGCTGGTGTGATACCCTCCCTTTTTCATGGAAGTAAACAGGTTGGGAAGTCCGTTATCCAACGCGCATTTGCGGAAATTGCTGTACGCGCCGCTGTGATGGGGATACAGACCCGTCATGATGGAACATCTGGCCGGCAGGCACCAGGGACTTGTGGTGTAGCAGTTTCCATAATCCACGCCGTCTCTCGCCAGACTGTCGATCCAAGGTGTCTCCACCGCCTGCCCGCCGCAGCAGCCCAATACGTTTTTATTCAGTTCATCGCACGTAATCAGAATGATTGCCTTTCGATCCATAAAAAATAGCCTCCCTGCACGCTTTTTTCGAGCATAACAGAGAGACCGTCCGTTTTCAATTTGTGATTCTCCGGGAATATGTGACGCTTTGCCTGTCCAAATATGTAATTTATTTGCAATATGTAAAATTACCACAAAGCCCGGCCGGGCCTGCCGGAGGAGCCGCCCTCTCTTTTTCCGAAACATGAAGACAGACGCCTCCGGCTGCTCTTTTTTCACCCGGCCAAAACGGAACAGTGGACGACAAAAGAATATGCATTCTGCCGATACAGGAACATCTTCCCTTTATTTTTTTACTTTTTCATGCAGATACTGCAATATCCCCATGTGAATCTGCCACGCCACCCGCTCCTGATATTCTACATCCGCCAGCAATTCCGCCTCCTGCGGATTACTCAAAAAGCCGCACTCCACAATCACAATCGGTTTCGATGTCTTTTTCAGCAGATAATAGCTGTCGTTTGCTTTCGCCGTCCGGTGGTTGCCGGGATCCAGCCCCTGTACCATCCGCTCCTGTATAATATCCGCCAGTTCCTTCCCTTGCATGCTGCCTGTATAAAAAAACACCTGCGCCCCTTTCACGGAAGCGCCGCTGTAACTGTTTTGATGCACGCTCACCACCAGATCCGGTTCCGCTTCCTCCATGACCGCAATTCTCCGCTTCATGTCCTGTACTTTTTTCCGCTCCGCTCCCGCGTCGTACAGCCCATTGTCATCTTCCCTGGTTAAAACCGCCTTCACGTCCGACTGCTCCAGCAATACGGCAAGCCGCTTTGCGATAGCCAGGTTAATGTCTTTCTCCAGCGCGCCGTTTGTCCCCACCTTTCCCGGGTCGTTGCCCCCATGAGGCGGCGGCAGCTTGCGGCGTCACAGGCACGCGGACCAGGCGGAAGCGGCAGCAGAGGATCCGCAGGCATGGCCAG
>DERU01000065.1:645-6618 GCA_002361095.1 Lachnospiraceae bacterium UBA3332 | reverse complement strand
GGTCTGGCAATCTCTTTCGGTGAGCTTCTGATGCCCGCTATCAAGCAGATTGTCGGCTGGGTACAGAAGTTCGTGGACTGGATTAACGGCATGGACGAGGGGACGAAGAAAGTCATTGTGACGGTAGCGCTGTTAGCGGCGGCATTGGGGCCGGTCCTTATCGTGGTTGGGAAGGTCATCTCTGCAGTCGGCACGATCATGACAGTCGTACCAAAGATTGCGGGAGTTATCAATACGGTAAAAACCGCATTCGCCGCTTTAAATACCACCATGCTTGCCAACCCGATTGCTCTGGTCATTGCAGCTATTACAGCGCTTGTGGCCGCATTTATCTATCTGTGGAATAACTGTGAGGAATTCCGGGAGTTCTGGATCAACCTCTGGAACCAGATTAAGGAAGCGGCAGTTGCTGTATGGGAAGGGCTGAAAGCGTTTTTGACAGCAGCGTGGGAAGCAATTTCTGCGGCAGCCAAGACCATATGGGAGGGAATTAAAACATTTTTCTCCGGGATATGGGAAGGAATCAAGCTGATCTTTTCTGCGGCTGCGGAAGCAATCAGACTTATTATCACAACGTATTTCAACCTGTATAAGACTATTATTACTACTGTATTTAATGCCATCAAACTGGTGGTGACCACGGTATGGAATGCCATCAAGACGGTAATTACCACGGTGGTCACGGCAATCCAGACGTTCCTTACCACGGCATGGAATGCGATAAAAACGGTCATTACCACAGCAGTCAATGCCATAAAAACAGTCATTGTCACGGTATGGAATGCCATTAAAACGGCGGTCACGACAGTGGTCAATGCGATTAAGACGGTGGTTTCCACGGTTTGGAATAGTATTAAGGGTACCGTTACATCCATTGTGAACGGCATCAAAAATACAGTTACAGGTGCATTCCAGAATATGCTCACCGGAATCAAAGGCACGATGGGCAGTATCGTATCAGCCATCAGGGACGGATTTAACCAAGCGATCCGGTTCATTACCTCCCTTCCTTCCCAAGCACTGCAGTGGGGGAAGGATATCATTATGGGGATTGTCAACGGGATCAGAAGCTGCATCGGCGCAGTCGGGGATGCTGTTTCGGATGTGGCAAATAAGATTAAATCGTTCCTTCATTTCTCCGTGCCGGATGAAGGACCGCTTACGGAGTATGAGTCTTGGATGCCGGACTTTATGAAGGGGCTTGCCAGAGGAATAGAAGGGAGCCGGGGGCTGATAGAGAAGGCTGTCCGGGGCGTATCGGAGGATATGGTCATCCATCCGAGGGTGGCTTCCGGCATGGCTGATGCAGAAAACTCTGCGGGAGCGGCAGCAGGCAGCAGTCTGGCAGGGCTGACATCGGCGGTTACAGCGGCTATCCGGGATATGAACGGGCAGGGCGGGGACATCGTCATCCCTGTTTATCTTGGCGGTGCGATGCTGGATGAAATTGTGGTAAGCGCGCAGCAGAGGACGAATTTAAGGAGCGGAGGGAGATAGAAAATGGCGTTTGTGCAGTATCTGAAAATGGAAGGTACCGACCTTCCGCTCCCCGATTCCTATGATCTTGGGCTTACCGATGTGGAGGCGGATTCCGGTGGGGAGACGGAAGCCGGGACAACGCAGAGGGATGTGGTAAGGACGGGAGTGGTTACGATTGCAGTGTCTTTTTCGGTCAGCGCCGCATGGCTTGCGCGGCTCACGGCGTTTTCCAAGCAGGAAAAGATTGCCGTCCAGTATTTTGATACGGAGGAGCTTGCACTTAAGGAGACAGAGATGTATGTGACAGGATTCAAAGCAAAACTTTATAAGGATACTTCCAAGAAAGGGCTGTGGACGGTGTCATTTACGCTGAACGAATTATAGCGGAAAGGGGTGTTTCCATGTACCCGGTAAGCGAGGCATTCCTGCAGGCGGTGCAGGAGAACACCAGAGAATATTACTGGACGGGGAAAATTACAACAAAAGCAGGAAAAGAGTATCTTTTCGGGTACCGTGATATCGTAAAGGGAAGCGGGTATATCACGGCGCAGTGCTGCGGAAGCACGGAGCTGGAAATCGGGACGGTGTATGCGTCAGAGATGGGGATTACGCTTTTTTCACAGATTGACCGCTATACGCTGGAAGATGCGAAGGTAGAGCTGTCCTGCCATTTCCGGCTGCCGGACGGGAACTTTGAGGAAATCCCAATGGGCATTTTTGAAGTCAGCGAAGCAAACAGGCACCTGAAAACACTGGAACTGAAAGCATATGATTATATGCTCCGGTTTGAGAAGGGCTTTAACGGGTTTGAAACCGTGGGAAATGCCTATGCTTTTCTCGAACTGTGCTGCGGGGCCTGTAATGTGGAACTGGCACATACCAAAGAAGAGATTGAAGCGATGCCGAATGGGCCGGAGCTTCTTTCCATCTACCCGGAAAATGATATCGAGACGTACCGGGATGTTTTGTATTTTGTTGCACAGGTGTTGGGCGGTTTTTTCTGCATCAACAGGGAGGGCCGCCTTGAGCTTCGCAAATACGGTACGGTCCCAGTATTGGAGATAAAAGGAAGGCATCGGTTTTCCAGCAGCTTTTCTGATTTTATTACGAGGTATACGGCGGTCAGCTCCACGAATCTGAGGACGCAGACGGCGGAATATTATGCGTTGGAAACGGATGACGGGCTGACCATGAATCTTGGCGTCAACCCGCTCCTGCAGTTCGGCCTTGAGGAAACGCGGCGGACACTCTGTGAAAATATTTTAGCAGACCTGTCTGTTATATCTTATGTCCCGTTTGATTCGTCCACGATAGGAAACCCGGCGCTGGACTTGGGGGATGTGCTGACTTTTTCCGGCGGTCAGGCAGACGGGACGCAGACTGCCTGCATTACATCCATCGAACACCGCATCGGCGGAAGACAGTCCATCCGGTGCGTGGGAAAGAATCCCCGGCTTGCACAGGCCAAGAGCAAGAATGACAAGAACATTTCCGGGCTGCTGAACCAGATCGAAGCGGGAAAAATCGGCATTCACACGTTTACGAATGCGTCCGCTTATACAATCAATGACAGCAACGTGCGGATTGTCAGCATCGAGTTTGCATCATCGGAGGAAACCCACATACAGTTCTTCGGGCAGGTCATTGTGGATGTGGCAGCGGTACAGGAAGACCGGGAAGCAAGTGCAAAGG
Organism: Lachnospiraceae bacterium UBA3332; assembly: GCA_002361095.1. Lineage (GTDB taxonomy): Bacteria > Bacillota > Clostridia > Lachnospirales > Lachnospiraceae > Gallintestinimicrobium. The sequence continues at coordinate 3,447 of DERU01000065.1, read as the reverse complement.
GCAGCATCGTAATTCCGGCCAATGCAGATGGGACTGCAGGAGCCGGGGATGCGGAAACGGGAGACATGGATGAATCAGGCAGCACCGGAACAGGGGATGATGGTATTACCGTTGAGGTGGAGCTTCCGGTCGCTTGGAAGGAAGACGGCATGGCGGAAGCCATTGTGACCTTCGTATTCAATGATGAGGAGATACTGCTCCACCATCCGGCGGAAACTTGGCACAGCGGGAAGCATACTTTTTCCCTTTATTATCCGATTGACAATGTCGTCCCGAATATTACGAACACCTTTGAGGTGTACCTGCGGATGTCGAATGGGACGGGCAGCGTGGATACCGGAGACTGCATTGCGGCAGTGAGCGGTCAGGCAATGGCGGCGGCAGCGGCTTGGGACGGCAAGATCAATATAGAAGAGACAGCGGCAAGATTTATGATCGGCGGAGGCATTCAGGCGAGAGGCTATGGGGAAACCGTAAAGATGGAAACAATGGAGCTGGTACAGAGAAGCTACAGTGACCATGTGGCAGGAAAATATGCCATCGGCGCGTTCTGTCGCCCGGTGGCCATGGGACAGGAGGTCTGAAATGAAATTAAAAGGGACGATGGTTGTGGAGCTGACGGATGTGAATACCTCTGAGACAGAAACCATCACAGAAGAAAATATGGTAACGAATGCAGTCAATAACATTCTCGGATTAAACCCGATGGGGATTTTTTACCAAGCCACGGGGGAGTATGATGACGCCGTATTGTGGAACGGGAGCCTGCTCCCGATCTGCCCGAACATGATCGGGGGCATCCTCCTGTTCTCCAAAACTCTGGAAGAGGATGCGGACAATATTTACGCCCTATCGGATAACCTTCCGGTAGCCTATGCTTCCAATAATGTCAATGCAACAACGAATACGGCACGGGGAAGCCTGAACACAACGGAGAGCAAGGCGCTGGAGAACGGGTACAAATTTGTATGGGAATTTACGCCGAGCCAAGGGAACGGGACGATAGCGGCAATCGCCCTGACGAGCGCCAAAGGAGGGGAAAACGGATATGGGAGCCTTGCGGGGGATGCCAGCACGTTTCTCCTGCTGAAAGCTGCGGATATCGGGGACATTCCAAAGGCAAAACAGATGGTGCTGTTTGAGACGGTGGAAGTGGATTTTGAGAATAATATCCTGTATTCCATTACCTCGGAAGATTCCAGCGTACAGGTTAAAAAAATCCGGATTCCTGTTTTCAATATCGGGCTGAATGAGAAACTGGACGACTCGACTTATACGGTCTTGGAAGAAAAGGTGCTGAGTACGCAGACGTTCCATTTCCTTGGGGATTATACGCTTTATGGGGAATTCATGGACGGAAGGGACGGGTACTGGTACGGCTTTTCAAATGAAGGAAATTCTTCCGGCAGCGCCACGATGGTGTGGATCAAAATTTCCAAAACGGATTATTCCTTTACGGAAGGGGAGTGGACGCTGTCCAATGCAAAGCTGATGGATGTGGGGAACCGGGATGGGAATACCACTTATCCGGAGCGGGTAGTCAAATGCTGTGTGAGGAACGGGTATCTGTATGTCCCCGCTTATAATAAGAAGGGCATTTACAAGATCAACCTTTCCAATCAGGCGGATGTCACGCTGATCGAATTCGGCTTCACATCCAAATGGAAGCCGCTATGCGAGACTGGTTCCTGCGAAGTGTATATGACGCTGGTAGGGGATCTGATTGTAGCCGGGGATTTCCAGATTACTGCGGCGGATGCGGTCATCCATACGCAGGGGAGCGCAAGGCTGAATGATGCGGCAACGCCGCTGTTCCAGTACAAGCATTTCCTGTTCGGATGGGGAGGCAGTTACGGGAACGAATACCGGACAGCGTACCTGCTGACGCCGTACCTTGCTTCCATCAACAACCTTTCCTCGGCGGTAATCAAAACGGTCGATAAGACGATGAAAATCACTTACACACTGACGGAGGAAGCATAAAAAAGCAGGGGAGAGGTATCCCCTGCAAAATTGGAAGGTGTCGGAGTGGTATGGCGGCGGTTATTTGGTTTTTTCAGACTTTTTGGACTTCCTGCCGGAAGGAGAATACGGGGATTTGGATTCAGCAACTTGGGAGAGTTCCGGGGAAAGGCCGGCATAGGCGGCAGCAAGGCCGAGCTGTACCTGTTTCAACTCCGCAGATTTACGGTCAAGCTCCGCTTTCAGCTCCTGCTGTCTGCGTTCTGCCGCTTCTTCTTCCGACAGGGGGCGGATGCGGATGGAGCCTTGTTCAAATTCTACCTTGAGGAGTGTGCCGATGGCAAATCCAAGTTCCTCAAGCCATTTCCCTTCCATCTGTATTTTCGGGACGGAAGTATAAGAGGATTTCGTCTGGCGGCTGGTGTAAGCTACTTTTAAGTTTTTTGTCTGCATAAAATGTCTCCTTTCTGTGCCGCCTCTTGGGCGGCGTTTCTGGTAGTGTTATTAATCACTCTAAACGCAGGAAATAGCAAGCGGAACAGGGGCATAAATCCAACAAAGATAAGAAGGGAACATTGTATAAAAAGACATTGCCTTTACTTGGGAATCAGCGGTTGTTTCAGGGACAGCCGCTTTTTTCATACAAAAAAATCATTTTAAGGAGGGTTCGCTATGAAAGAATTCTGGAACACGATCCAACTCATTTTTGCAGCCATCGGAGGGTGGCTTGGCTACTTTTTGGGCGGCTGTGACGGCCTGCTGGTTGCCCTTGTGGTATTTGCGGCTGTGGATTACATCACGGGTGTGATGTGCGCGGTGGCGGATAAGAAGCTGTCCAGC
>DERU01000065.1:0-359 GCA_002361095.1 Lachnospiraceae bacterium UBA3332 | reverse complement strand
GAAGCTGTCCAGCGAGGTGGGATTTAAGGGGATCTGCAGGAAGGTACTGATCTTTCTGCTTGTCGGCATTGCCAACATCCTTGATGTGCAGGTCATCGGGACGGGGAGCGTGCTGCGTACTGCCGTTATCTTTTTCTATATTTCCAATGAAGGCGTAAGCCTTCTGGAGAATGCGGCGCATCTGGGGCTTCCCATCCCGGAACAGATGAAAGCGGTGCTGGAGCAGCTCCATGACCGGGCAGAGAAGGGGGATGAGTGAAGATGAAATTGGTGGAAAGCATTCTGACAAGGAACCCCTGCTATACAGCAGGGAGGAAGATCACGGTAAAGGGGCTGATGCTCCATTCCGTGGGATGCCC
>DERU01000017.1 GCA_002361095.1 Lachnospiraceae bacterium UBA3332 | reverse complement strand
AAGAACAAGCCCTTCCGTCATGCCGTATGTAATCTGTGTAAGTTCATCATTTTTCCTTTGAAGTTCCGATAACCACATATCAATCTGCCTGTGCTGTTTATTGATACGGCTTAATAAGGGGACCAATTCCTCATAGGTATCGTTATCCAACGGTTTTTCCAAATCGAGTCTGTTTAACGGTTCCATGATATGTTTGGAAATGCGGCCCGCCAATACTCCCGATAAAATAAGCGTTACGACAATCACAATCAAAATCGGCTGTACCATTCCCCAGACAAGCGCCCATACCGTAACGCTGCTGACCGAAATCCTGAGTACCGAACCGTCGTCCAGCCTCCTTGCACAGTAAAGTGTTTTTTCCAAAAGCGTGGTGGAATAACGTGTGCTTTTTCCCTCTTCGCTCTGCAGGGCCTGCCGTATTTCCTCCCTGTCCCCATGGTTCTCCATATTTTCCCCGTCAGACTGTGTGTCGTATATGACATCTCCATTTTCGGCAACCCATGTCAGGCGATATTGGTCCGACCGTAATTGCGCAAGGTAATCCTGTCCGTTTTTTTCAACGGCTACGACAGCCAAAGACAACTCATCCTCCAACTGTTTCCCCTGGACATCACTGAAATAGTGGTAAAGACACCCCATGATGATGACAAGGCTTGCAGCCAAAACAGCGCCCGCCACAACCATGATGGATTTAAAAATTTTCTTTGTCATGCCTGCACCTCTAATCTGTAACCAACGCCACGCACCGTTTCAATCATTTTCCCGTAATCCCCCAATTTTACGCGCAAGGTGCGGATGTGCATATCGACCGTTCTTGTTTCACCGACATAATCCGCGCCCCATATTTGATTAAAAAGCTGGTCACGGGTAAATGCAATACCCGGACGGGAAAGAAAAAGCCGGAGAAGTTCAAATTCTTTTAAGGTAAGCTGGATTCTTTCGCTGCCAATGGTAACCGTATGTTCGCCCAAATTTACCACAAGGCTGCCTGCTTTCAAAAGATGCTCCACCCCTGTGGGATTGCACCGTCGGAGCACGGCTTTCACGCGGGAAACCATTTCCATCATCCCAAAAGGTTTCACAAGATAATCGTCCGCCCCCAAATCAAGGCTCTGGACTTTATCATATTCCATGCCTTTTGCAGTCGCCATGATAACGGGAATTTTACAGGTATCCGGGCCGTCCTTTAAAAATTTTAACAGTTCCACGCCGTCCTCCCCGGGCAGCATGATATCAAGAATGATCAAATCCGGCCTCCCTGTGGATAAAGCGTCACGAAAAGCCGCCGCATCCGAAAACCCTTTTGCCTCAAAACCGGTGGAACAAAGCGTATACACCTCAATATCCCGAATACTCGCATCATCCTCCACACACCATATTTTCATAGATCCGCTCCTAAATCCCTTTTGATTTTTTGTGTTCCCCCGTCACAGAAAAAGCCACCCACTCCGCAATATTTACCGCATGATCCCCAATGCGCTCAAAATATTTGGCAATCATCAGCAAATCCAATGCGTATCCCCCGTCTGTCGGCTTTTGAGCTATCAGTTCAATGAGCGATGATTTCACCTGTAAAAACAAATCGTCAACCACGTCGTCGCGCTCCATGGCAGCACCGGCCAATAGGATATCCTGTTTCACAAAAGCATCTATGCTTTCTGTCACCATTTGGCTTGCCGCATCTGCCATAAACCGGATCTGTTCACATTCATCGCCCGTCCTGCCGTCCAGAAACGTGATAATTTCCGCAATATCTGCCGCCTGCGTTCCGATGCGTTCCATATCGGTAATCATTTTCAGGGCTGCGGAAATCTGCCGCAAATCCCTTGCCACAGGCTGCTGTTGTAACAGCAGTTTCAGGCATAGCGTTTCTATGGTACGCTCCATCCGGTTAATTTCCCCATCAAGGGATAGAACCTTATCCGTCAGTTTCACATCGCCCATAGTCAATGCCCTGGAAGCAGCGGCAATCGCATCCTCACACATGGCTCCCATTTGGGTGAGTTCCTTATGCAGGGTAGCAAGCTGCTCGTCAAAACGACTTCTCATTATCCAAACCTCCCCGTAATATATGCTTCCGTCCGCTTATCCTTTGGCTGCTCAAACATTTTTTCCGTATTTCCATATTCGATTAACTCACCAAGAAGAAAGAAAGCCGTATTGTCGGAAATCCGCACAGCCTGCTGCATATTGTGCGTTACAATGATAATAGTATACTTTTCTTTGAGTTCCATTGCAAGTTCCTCTATTTTTGATGTGGAAATCGGATCAAGGGCGCTTGTAGGCTCATCCATCAGGAGTACATCCGGTTCCACCGCCAATGCGCGGGCAATACAAAGCCGCTGCTGCTGACCGCCGGACAGTCCCAGCGCCGATTTTTTCAGCCTGTCCTTCACTTCATCCCAAATGGCGGCCCCACGCAGGGAGCGCTCTACGATATCGTCCAGCTTTGCCGGGTTCCGGATTCCATGCGTTCTCGGACCATAAGCGATATTGTCGTAGATACTCATGGGAAAGGGATTCGGCTTTTGAAAAACCATGCCGATGCTGCGGCGCAGTTCATTGACATCGACGCCTGCGTCAAAAATGTTATCCTTCCTATAATACACTTCCCCTGTAATCCGCACACCGGCAATCAGGTCATTCATTCGGTTTAATGATTTCAGAAAAGTAGACTTTCCGCACCCGGAAGAACCGATTAGGGCCGTAATGCTTTGTTCCTCGATTTCTATATTTATATTTTTCAAAGCCTGTGTATTCCCATACCAAAGGCACAGGTCTTTTACCGTCACAACGTTACTCATCTGTTTTCCCCACTCCGTTTTGACCGGCGCAGAACCGATATCCCCCGGACATCGCGCGCCCCTTTTTGCAAATATCTGCCCGCCAGGGTAGCCGCAAGATTGATGCACACGGTCAAAATCATCAGGATTGCGGCAATGGCAAACGCAACTCCAAATTCTCCGTTTTCCTTTGCATAGACATATAATGCGACCGTCAGGGTTGCCCCTGCGCTGCCAAGTCCCTCAAAAATCCCATGCAGGGCATGGGCAAAACCGGCCGTAAAGAGAAGCGCCGCCGATTCCCCGAGGATACGCCCCACCGACAGAATGCATCCCGTTATGACACCGTCCACACAGCCGGGAAGCACGACCGTATAAATCACACGCCATTTTCCCGCCCCCAATCCGAAAGCCCCTTCCCGGTAACTCTGCGGCACTGTTTTCAGGCTTTCCTGTGTAGTACGCATGACCGTGGGCAGGTTCATGATTCCCAATGTAAACGCCCCCGCCAAAAGGGACGTCTTCATACCGAGAAACCGGCAGAAAAACAGCATCCCCACAAGGCCGTAAATGATGGACGGAATCCCTGATAAGGTTTCGGCGGCATACTCGATCATTTCCACAAGTTTTTTGTTCCCCGCATATTCCGTAAGGTAAACCGCCCCGCCTACCCCCAGGGGGAGAACCAGCGCCAAAGTAGCCAGCACCACATAGACTGTATTGAGGATATCCGGCAGTATCCCTATCCGTTCAGACAGATAGCTCGGCTTGGTAGTAAGCAATTCCCATGACACATTCGGCAGCCCTTTCCACAGCACGTACCCGATCAAAAATAATACCAATGCACAAGTAATGCTTACGGAAACCCCCATCCACATACGCATGGCCATAATATATGCTTTCCTTCTAAGGGAAATCGATTGTTTCTGCATTTGACTGACTCCTCCGGAAACTGTTTTACAGTTCCTTTTTGTCTGATTTTAAAAAGAAATTTAAAATGGCATTTATCAGCATGATAAACAGAAACAGCACCAGGGCTATCGAAAACAAAGCCTGTTTCTGTAAGCTTCCGTCGGCCGCATATGACATTTCACTTGCCACGGCAGTCGTAAGGAAACGGACGCTCTGAAAAATTTTTGGCATATTGGGCGCATTCCCCGCCACCATCATAATCGCCATTGCCTCGCCGATAGCCCTGCCGACCCCCAGCACGACGGCCGCCGCAATACCGCTTTTTGCAGCAGGAACCGATACGCGAAAAGTTGTTTCAATCGGCGTGGCCCCAAGCGCAAGGGAGGCATCCTCATATTCCTTCGGAACAGCCTCCAACGCGGTGATCGATACTTTGATGATGGAAGGCAATATCATAACGGCCAGCACAATGATAGCGGCAAACAGGCTGGCCCCGTCCGGGATATGAAAAGCAGTCCGTATTCCCGGAACAAGCACCATCATCCCTACAAGCCCATAAACCACCGAAGGAATACCTGCCAACAGGCTGACCGCCGTTTCCATTACAGCCTTTACCTTTGGACAGGCAACCTTGGCGAGATAAACCGCCGTCATGAAGCCCACCGGCACACCGATCACAATTGCGCCGGCCGTACCGTAAATACTGGTGAGGATAAAAGGTAAAATCCCATACCGGGGCTGTTCTGCCGTAGAAGCCCATTTTTTCCCAAACAGGAAATTCAAAACACCTAATTTGCGGATGGCCGGAATCCCCGCTATGATAAGGTAAACGGTAATAAGAAGCACACAGCCAACCGTAATGAGACCGAGTACCAGGAATATGCCATGTACGGCATTCTCCATGCACTGCTTTCTGTTCTTCATCTGCCCCCGCCTTTCAAAACGCTTCCTTTCCGCAGGATTATCGGCTTACCGGTACTGCACCTGCGGAAGATATAATCTCATTTGCCTCAGGGGAAGTAATATAATCAAAGAATTTCTGTGCCGTTGCCGGAAGTTCCCTGCCGCTCTTTGTAACCAATACAAAAGGACGCTGTACAACATAACTGCCGTCTTTTACGGTTTCCTCCGTAGGTACAATGCCACCGACGCAAAGCGTTTTTACCGTTTCCTTTACAGACGCAAGGGAGGCATATCCGATTGCCGCCGGATTCCCCGCCACCGTTGTAATCACATCTCCGGTAGAGGTAAGTTCCTGACGGTATTGGCAGGCATCCTCCGTACCTGTAATGGATTCAAATCCGTCCCTTGTACCGCTTCCCGCTTCACGGCCGACCAGAACAATTTCCAGGTCATTGCCGCCGATCTCTTTCCAGTTTGTTATTTTACCCGTATAAATGCTGCCAATCGTTTCAAGGTCAAGGTCGTTTATCGGGTTATCCGGGTTTACAATGACCGCAATCCCGTCCAGGGCAAGTACCGTTTCGGTCAATCCCTGTGCCTTTTCTTCTTCCTTTAAGTTACGGCTGGAAAGACCAATATCG
>DERU01000015.1:3797-10160 GCA_002361095.1 Lachnospiraceae bacterium UBA3332 | reverse complement strand
GATGAAGAGAGGGAACGGCAGAAGCTTGGTGACCTGAAATACCGCCAAGGTCTGGAAAAAGGCCGGGAAGAAGGTCTGGAAGAAGGTCGAAAAGAAGGTATTGAGGGAGCTGTTTCCGTACTTGAAGAATTGGGTTTTGGATGGGAGAGGATTGCGGCCATAATAATGAAAAAGTATGGATTGACGCAGGAGGAGGCGGATGGCTACCGGGAGAAATAAAAGCCAATTTCCTGCGAAATATTTGGCGCTGCAAAGCAGAGCCCCTGCTTTGCAGCGTCTTCTTTGAAACATGACTGTTCCCGGGAATCGGTCTATAATGCACCCTGCGCCCTGTAAGTTTGCCCAAGGGGCAGTCCAAAGGCGGTGGAAATCTGCCAGATGCTGTTGAAAGAAGGCCTTTGTACTTTTCCGTTGAACGGATTCCGCAAGGCCAGCGGACATGAAATGTACTGCCGCATACTGACCATCATCAAGGCCCTAAAGAGAAAAAAGATGGGGATTTTCGAAAATATCAAATTACTTTTTATGGGAACACCGGCTATTTTCTAACCGGTGTTAGAAGCCGTGGTTAAACGGGCAGGTTGAACTATAACCAAAAATCCATTTTGCGGCGTTATGATTCATTGGGTGGGGAAGGGCTTTGGCGGCGATTTTCAGCGGAAAAACGCTTCCGGCATTCCTGCCAGTTCCAGTTCCATCCTCCAGGCACTGTCATGGATACGTTCCACGGCCTCCCGGTCTCCCGTCTCATAGTTTCGGATCACCATCATTCCATACCCCCTGTTTCACAAAGGGACTGCCCGGCCAGCCGGACAGTCCCCCCTTTTTACTTTGTATAATTGTCAAAATAGCCCTGCACCAAAATAATGGGGGTTCCTTTGTCCCCGCTGCCGCTGGTCAGGTCACAGAGGGAACCGATCAAATCGGTCAGCCGCCTGGGCGTGGTTCCCTGGGTCACCATAGTGCCCACCAGGCTTTGCGCCTTTTCATCCTTTTTACGGATATAATCCGAAATCGCCTCTTTCAAAGCATCCCCGGAAAGATCCGCAAAATCGTTGTCCGCCAGATATTTCAGCTTGACTTCATTGGGCGTTCCCTCCAGTCCCTTGGTGTAAGCGGGGGAAACCACCGGATCTGCTAATTCCCAGATTTTTCCCACGGGATCTTTAAACGCACCGTCCCCGTAAATCATGACCTCAATCTGTTTGCCGGTCTTTTCCACCAAACTCTTCTGAATACGATCCACCATCTCTTGGCAGTGAATCGGGAACAGCTTCACCGTCTCTTCCGTAGCCTTGTTGGAACCAAGCAGCCCAAACCGGTCATTGTAACCGCTGCCGTCCACGCTTTTTGTCATAATTTCATCCAATGTATACACTTTTTGGGCGCCGCATTTCAAAAGCGTATTTTTAGTCCGGAAACGGCTGTGAATATCGCAGGCCAAAACGGATTTCGTATAAGACAGGATCGCTTTGGGCTGGTTTGCAAAAATAACCTCCACATCGGCTCCCGCCTCCCGAATCAGGTTTTTATAATACTCCACGTAATCCACACCGGTAAACACATGCTTCTTGTACCCGAACAGTTCCCGGTATCTCTCTTCCGTAAGCACATCCGTCCAAGGGTTCACACCCTTTTCATCCATTTCCTCCTCGTCAATCAGATGGTTACCCACCTCGTCGGAAGGATAACTCAGCATCAGCACGATTTTGCGGCACCCTTTGGCAATCCCTTTTAAGCAGATCGCAAACCGGTTGCGGCTTAAGATCGGAAACAGTATGCCCACGGTATCGTCCCCGAATTTTTCCTGTACATCCTTCGCAATCTGATCAATTCCCGCATAATTGCCCTGCGCGCGTGCCACAACGGCTTCCGTCACCGCCACCACATCCCGGTCACGCAATGCAAATCCTTCGCTCTTGGCCGCCGCCAACACGGAATCCACCACAATCGCAGCAAGGTCATCTCCCTGCCGGATAATCGGAGCCCTCACTCCCCTGGATACAGTTCCCACCAATCGTTCCATATTTTACCTCATTTCCGCGCTGCTTTCTGCGCATAACGGGTTTGTGGCAAGCAACGCGCAGACACAAGCCCCGCGATTGAAAATTTCAATTTTCAATCTTCTTATCTCCTTTGCCTTTCCTGCATATCAGTTCAACCAAAACCGTTGTACATCCGCCGCTTTGTCATGTGATCTACAAACAATATTATTATAATAGCTATTACACAATTGGGCAAGCCAAAGTTTTACAAAATCAGCAAATCCTGTTATGGTCCGGTTACTTTTTACGGGGTGGAAAGCCCTGGACCAAACCGGGGAGCGGAGGACAGCGGAGGGTATGGGAGGTGCGGACAGGCATCTGTAAACGGCATGCGCGCAAAAGAAAAACCCCGCCGCTGCGGCGAGGTTCTTCTTTTCCATAACTTTTGCCCCTAAGCCATTGTCCGGAATTTCTTATGCCGGATTATTTTGCGGCCGTCACGGTAATAATGTGCGGGTTTACCCCTTCATACCAGTACAGGAAACCTTCCATGTCAATCTTATCGCCCACATTCAGTTTCTTTACCGCAGCATATACATCCGTGGTATTATCACATAAGTAGGATTCCACCGTAAAAGTATAGGTTTCGCCATTCAGGGACACATTGAAATACAGATCGTCCCCATCCTGGCCGGAACCGTCCCAGTTATACAAAAATGCCGCTTCGTTGCCGTCCGCATCCTTGCTCGCCTCCACGGTCATACCCTTAAAAGATACGAACTGGTTCTGATGGTCAATCAGTTCGTCTTTGCCCAAAAGATCGGTGACATCCAGCGCGGAAGCCACATAGTTGCCTTCCACGATCTCAAAGGTTGCGTCAATGATTTCCACCTCGCCGGACCACTCGGCCTTATAGCCGGTCACTTTGATCTTGGTTCCGGGTGTCAGCTTCTCGTAATCCTCCTTGGAGCAGGCCATATTGTACAGGAAATAAGCACCGTCCTCATCCTGGGAATATACGGTAGCCTTGTCTTCCCACCAGGACTGTTTGGCCTGCACATAAGTCTCCACCACCACTTCGGAATCCAGCGGAGCCGCCACATATTCCGCATACGACATCACTCCTGCAGGCTGGGCGTCCGCAGCGCTCTCCGTCTCTTGCGCCGCCACAGTAGACGCAGCCTGTTCCTGTGTCTCGGGAACCGTCTCCGGCGCGGAAACCTCCTCGCTTGCCGCCACGGATTCCACCGCCTCAGACGAAGCGGCAGGCTCTGCCGCGCCATTGCCGGAATTGCCGCAGCCGACACATGCGGATACAAGCAGTAAAGTCAACAGATACGATGTAAATTTTTTCATTTTCTCTCCTCTTTGGGCCTCTCTCAAAAAAAAGCCCCAAAACCTGATTGATAAACTTCGAAACCATTATACACGAATTTTAATGAAAATCAAGAGTGTTGTCTCTTTTTTATCCGTGAAAAACCAACATAGGCCAAAATCAACACCCATGCTGCCCCCAGGGACGCCAGTAAAACCACGGCTGTGGGGGGGAGTTCTCCCAATTCGGCCTTGCCGGAAAACGCCTCCTGCCCCTGCCGGTCTCCCTGATCCAGGCGGTACAGTGAAGCGGCATCCCGGAACAGTTTTTCCATGTAAGCATCGTCCACTGTCTGTTTTCTCCTGACGGACTTTACCGTATCCTCAATCAGTTGTCCCGCCGCATCCCGCAGGGACGCCGAACCGTTAAACACCGGGGTCACAAAGGTATGATCCATCTGCTCCAACAGAAGCCTGGACGCCTTGATCTTTACCTCGTAATGCAGTCCGTTATCCTGCCCGCCTGCGGACAGATATTCCAAATATCCGGCATCCTGCTGCGCTTTTTGCGTCACCGGCACATATCCTTCCGTCTGTGCATATGCAATCTGTACTTCGTTGGTCAAAAGATATTGGGCAAACAGCCAGGAAGCCAATACCTCCTGCGGATCGCTCTTGTTAAAAACACAGAGGGACGGGCCCTGCGAAATCATCTGCGGGGCATCCGTGTCAAACTGCGGGACCGCCATGACCGCCGTCTCAAACTCCACCAGTTTATCCGGACTGATATCGCAAAGCGGCGCGTTGGTTCCCATCCAAGTGGCCCCCGCCGTGGAATCCACCGCAAAAATGCACTGTCCCGCATTCAAAAAATTGGCGGGGTAGCTGGAAATTTTAAAAGTGGAAAAGGCTTCTGTCCTGGCATGGGATGCGATGTCAAAAAGCAATTGTTTGGTGGTATCGTTAAACAGCAGCATTTCCCCTTCCTTCGTGGAATATCCCGCACCCTTTTGCTTTAACATCTGAATCATCATGTTGTCCGTGGACTTATAAATAAACGGAATCAGTACTTTCTGCCCGTTCACCAAAAAATTGCCGTCCCCATCCTTTTTCATCGCCGCCTCGGAAACCTCCCAGACAAAATCCCAGGTCAGCGCCTCCGGGAGTTCATATCCCAGCGCCTCCACAAAGGTTTTGTTGATATAACAGGCTTCGGTGGAACGCATATAGGGAACCGCATAATAGTGCCCTTCAAAAGCGCATTCCTCCAAAAACTTCGGAATCATCTCCTCTTTCGTGGGCCCGTCATACAAAAGCCTGCTTCCGCCAAGTCCGTACTGCGGATCCTCCAACAGTTCGTCCAGCGGCGCAACCAGATTGGTACCCGTCAGGTAGGTGGCGATATGGTCCGGATAGGTGATACATACGTTGGGCGTGGTGTTGGTAGCGATATTGGTGATCACATCGTTATAAATTTTCCCGTAATCCGTGTAAAGACGCAGATTCACCGTGATATTCGGATAAAGCTGTTCAAAATCCGCAATCGCTTTCTCATATATGCCGGTCTGTGTCTTGTTGGTATCGTTTTTGGCCCAAAACGTGATTTCATATTCTTTCCTGTCATCGAATTCCTCCGGAACCGCAAAGGCGGACAAACCCCTGGAACCATGACAGCCGCCCAAAACGGCAAGCATGACAAGCAGGCACACAGACATGCCGGCATGCCGCAGTATGCCCTTTTTGCTTTTCTTTTCCCTCATCCCTTCGTTCCTCCCCTTGACACACCGGCCATTACCTTATTGCGGAACAGCAAAAACAAAACGATGAGGGGAATGGAAATTACCACTACCGCCGCCATCATTGCCGGTATATTTTCACGGCCGAATCCGTTTTCCCGGATTTCCTGAATTCCGTTGGAAACCAAAAAGTAGTTTTCGTCGTCCGTGATAAGCCGGGGCCACACATAAGAGTTCCAGCACTCAATCACTTTAAGAATGGTGATCGTGATCAGGGTGGGCTTTGCAATCGGCACCATCACCCGCAGCAGATACTTAAAATCCGAAGTGCCGTCCACCTTGGCCGCATAATACAGGCTGTCGGGTATCTGCTCAAAGTTCTCTTTTAAAAGATAAATGTAAAACACGGAAGTTACGGAAGGCAGGATCAGTCCCGGAAAGGAGTTGCGCATATTCAGGTTGGTAACCGTCACAAAATTCGTGATCACCACCAGTTCGTTGGGTATCATCATCAGGGAAAGAAACAGCACAAAAGCGGCATTTTTCCCCTTAAACGAAAGCCGCGCAAATGCAAAAGCGGCCAGCGTGATCACCACCAGCATAATGGCCGTAGTCGCCACGGTAAAAACAGCCGTATTCCAAAAATACCGGGCAAGCGGTACGGCCCTGAAAGCTTCCGCATAGTTCTCCAGCGTGGGCGACAGCGTAAAAAACTGCGGAACGTATTCCGAATTGTATGCGCCGTAGCCTTTGAGGGACGTCAGTACCATCCAGTAGAACGGAAACAGTACCAGAACCGCCCAGAAAACCAAAAGCACGTAAGTGACCGTCTTTACAGCCCTGTTTTTGATCTTGGCTTTCTTTTCCAGTCTTATATAATCCATCACAATTTCCCCCCTCCATAATGGACTTTCTTCTTGCCGACCAACAGATTGATGCATGTGATCGTAAGCACAATCGCAAACAACAGGACCGCCGCTGCGGAGGCATAAGAGGGATAACCGCCGCTGTCCCCATAAAGCATGTCATAAACATACCCAACGATGGTATTCATGCCCGCCGCATTCAAATTGGTTCCAAAGAGAGCCACCGCATCGCTGTAGGCTTTAAACGCACCGATAAAACCGGTGATGACAAGATAAAAAATCATCGGGGAAATCATCGGCAGGGTAATCCTGAAAAAAATCCTCGCCTTCGACGTGCCGTCCACCCGGGCAGCTTTGTAATAATCCGGATTCACCGACAAAAGCGCGCTGGTCAAAATCAGGATTTTAAACGGCATGACCACCCAGACCGTATAAAAGCACAGCACAAACATTTTTGCCCAA
>DERU01000015.1:3340-3494 GCA_002361095.1 Lachnospiraceae bacterium UBA3332 | reverse complement strand
GCACAAACATTTTTGCCCAATAGGCGCCGTCGATAAAATCCACGCTGCCTGCCCCAAACCGGTTCAGCAAAAGATTGACAAGACCGTCAGAATACGCCGTCTTTTTAAACAGAATCATAAATACCAGCCCCACCGCCAGCGTATTGGTCACATA
>DERU01000015.1:2142-3024 GCA_002361095.1 Lachnospiraceae bacterium UBA3332 | reverse complement strand
CACCGCCAGCGTATTGGTCACATACGGCAGAAAATACACCGTCTGAAACAGCTTCTGCAGCGTCCTGACAGAACTCAGCCCCAGGGAAATGAGCAGCGCAATCCCTGTGGAAAGCGGTACGGTTATCATGACCAAAACAAACGTATTTTTGACCGCCTGCAAAAAATAAGGATCATGCAAAACATAGGAATAATTGTATAACCCCGTACCAAAATACGTCTGGGACGCAAAATTATATCCTTCCTCAAAAGAATAGACAAAAACGTCTATCAGCGGATACACCAGAAAGCATCCCAGGAAAAGAATCGCCGGCAGCAGATACAGCCAACCTTTTACCCCTTCCGGCAAAAGCTTCTTTCTTTTCATCGCCGCCCTCCCTCTGTCCTTGCCGTAAGCGCCGCCTCAATCCTCTCCTCCGACTCCCAGTCGAAAAGGAGAACCTTACCCGGCTTTAAGGAAAACCGCACGGAAACCCCCGCCAGATTTACGCTGTCCTGCGCATCCACGATGGCGCGGACATTGGGTCCCAGGGAAGAAGGGTGGAAACACACCACACTGTTGTCCCTCCCCATCACTTCCACCCCGGACAATTCGCAGCGCAGCGGCCCGTCCTTGCACAGAACAAAGCCCTCCGGACGGACCCCCACATACACTTTTTTGTCCGCCGCCTCCTCTGCGTCCAAAACCGCGTCTTCCCCGATATACAGTCTGTTTTTGGAAATCCGCCCCACAAAGACATTGACGGGCGGCGTTCCCAGAAATTTTGCCACAAATAAATTCACCGGATTGTCGTAAACCTCCTGCGGCCTGCCGACCTGCTGCACTACCCCGGCTTTCATCACCACAATCCTGTCGGATATACTCATGGCCTCTTCCTGGTCA
>DERU01000015.1:0-1853 GCA_002361095.1 Lachnospiraceae bacterium UBA3332 | reverse complement strand
CTTCCTGGTCATGGGTCACAAAAACCGTTGTAATCCCGGTTTCCCGCTGGATGCGGCGGATTTCCTCCCGGGTCTGCAGCCGCAGCCGCGCATCCAGGTTGGAGAGGGGTTCGTCAAGCAAAAGAACCCTGGGCCGCTTCACCAGCGCGCGCGCGATTGCCACCCGCTGCTGCTGGCCGCCGGAAAGTTCCCCGGGCTTCCGATCCATCAAATCCTCTATCTGCACAAGCCGGGCCGTCTCCAACGCTTTCTGCCGCATCTCTTCCTTTGACAGCTTATCCTTTCCCTTAAAATTCTGCAGCGGAAAAATAATGTTTTGCAGCACAGTCAGATGGGGATACAACGCGTAATTTTGAAATACCAGCCCGATTCCCCGGTTTTCCGGCTCCAGGTTCGTAACATCGTCCTCCCCGAAAAAAATCTTTCCGGACGTGGGCTTTAACAGACCGCTGATCAGATTCAGCGTCGTACTCTTTCCACAGCCGGAAGGCCCCAAAAGGCCGATCAGCTTCCCGTCCGGAATCTCAAATGTAAAATCATTGACCGCAACAACTTCCTCTTTCTTTTTCCTGTCATGCCCCGGAAATGTTTTTGTCAGATTCTGTAAGCGAACCTCCATACCGCATCCTCCCTCTCTCTTCCTCTCGTATGCCTTTTATTGCCGGCCGTACCGCCAAAAAGCCGCCGGCCATCGCCGACGGCCCGCATATTTTGCCACCGTGTTTTATCCCGCCGTAATTTCAATCGCATGCAGATAGGCGTCGGAACCGCCCGCACAGGTTACGGTAATCTTTTTTCCCTCCAGCAATACCTTGCAGCCGCTGACTTTATTGACCGCATCCAGCTTGATCTGCATCTCCCCCTGCGGGGTATCCAAATACAACAGTTCTTCGTTTGACTTCTTTCCCACCGTCCCGGTCACGGAAACGGTTCCGGAATTCTGAATCGTTGCCGTAGTCACATTACTCTTTACGCCTACAATACAGGTCGCGTGATAATTGGAATCCGATGCCTTGTAATAGGCAACCGCCACCTGTAAATCCGGCAAAAGCATCATCCCCTGCCGCGTATCCGTGCTATAGTCAATGAAAAATTTCAAATCCCCTTCATTGGTGGATAATTCCAAAATCCCGTCCGTCGTGCCTTTCTTCACTTTCCCGGCAATGGTCATCGTAGGCTTTGGCGCATTGTCCGGATCCGTCGGCGCAGGGGTTACCCATGACGCGGCGGCCGCGGCCAGCGCGCCCCCCGTAATGCGGACGGCATGCATGTAAGCATCCGTTCCCCTTGCGCAGACAATGGTATACACCTGTCCCGCCACCAAAACCGTACACCCGCTCATGTCGGTTGTGGAATCCAGCTTAATCTGCATATCCCCCTGCGGCGTCTTTACGTATAACAGGTCGCCCTTGGTCTGGCTGCTCAGCGTTCCCGTCACCGTAGCGGTAGACGAGGAGTCCACCTTAACATCGGCGGCCTGCGCGCTGTTCATCAGCTTCGCCGCGTGCAAATAGCCGTCGGAACCGTGGGTTAAAGCCACCCGGATTTTCTTCTCCGGAAGCAATACCTTGCATTCGCTGGTGTCCGTATTTTTATCCAGTTTGACCTGCATCTCCCCGTCCGAAGTGGAAAGGAACATCAGTTCCGAGGTGGTCTTTGCCAGTACCGTTCCCTCCACTGTCGCTATGATATCGGCAGCCTGCACATACAGGCTGTTTACCGGCATCCCCAGCATTCCCGCCAAAAGCCAAACCATCAGTCCCACTCTCAAAAATTTTCTTTTTTTCATTTGCATACCTCTTTACATTCCTGCTCCTGTACAACCGCCGGACCGCTTCCGTCCCGGCGCATAT
>DERU01000268.1:1792-7862 GCA_002361095.1 Lachnospiraceae bacterium UBA3332 | reverse complement strand
TTCGGACAATTTTGCGCCCTGATGTGAAAATCCCATGGGAATTGGGGGAATTTTTCCGCTTTGGATATGCAGCCTCCGGAAAAGATCCGTCCGCGCCTCCTACACCCTCCGCTGCCGTCCGCCCTCCGGGAAGCTATTCTTTAATGATAGGCCCCACCTGTGCCATCAGGTTGTCGATATCCTCAAACATGGCGCTCTTGGTGGTTCCCAAGCGGCTTGCGCGGCCGATATGCTTGACAACTTCCTGATACTGCTCTTTAATTTTGTCAAAAAATCCGCACAGAACGTCAAGGGCCGTCCGGGAATCCCCGATCACCTGCGCAATCTGCGTATGTACCGCTGTGGCTCCTTCCGCAGCCTGGGTAATCTTATCAAACATCTCGTACGTTTCCTGTACTTTATCAAGGCTCTGTCCCAACGCCTGTTTGGAAGAATCAATGCTCTCGCTCAGCTTTTCCGTTCCCTGCTCCACATCTTTTAATCCCGAATCAACCTGTATTGCCAAATCCTTGATCTGATCCGCCAGCCGTTTTACCTCCACCGCCACCACGGCAAAGCCCCTTCCCTTCTCTCCTGCCCTTGCGGCTTCGATGGAAGCATTGATGGCAAGGATATTGGTCTGGTCGGCAATGGACACAATACTGCTCATTCTTTGTTTGATCTGCTCCACCGATTCCTGCAGGGCCGCGAAAGTATCTCCCATCTGTTCAAAATGGGTTTCCACCTGCCGGGAACTGTTTTTTAAAACCTCCACCTCATTCTGCGCCTGTCCCACGGACTTATCAATTTCATCCCGCACCGTCACGAACTGCTCCGAAGCCTCGCTCACACTGGAAAAATTCTCCCCCATATCCTCCAGTTTTTTCTGAAACTGCTCCGCTTCCCCGAGGACATGGTTAAACGAACTTCCCACCATACTCAACTCCGAAAGAGAATCCACCTCTTTATTTACCAAATCCGTGTGATACTGCTTTAAACTGTCCATCACATAAAGCACCGGATACAAATCCTTTACTTTTCCCTGGCCTTTCTTCTCTTCCTGCCGATCCGCTCTCCCAAACAGCATAGTATTCCTTCTCCCTTATTCAAACACGACACAAGTCATGGATTGATTGACAAACTGATTATTGTAATGTTCCCCGTATCCCACAAGCCCTGCATGGCTGCCAAGAGCCTTCATTTCTTTTAAATAATCCTGCATGTACCCGTTCTCGCTAAACAGCTTATACCGGAACAGGCAGTTTACGGAAAACACTGCCGAGCGCCGGGGAAAATCCTGACAGATTTTTTGGATGGTTTCCTGTACTACCGCCCTGTAATCCCCAAGTTCCAGTAATACCAGCACATCAGAATCATTTACCTGCCGGAAACAGGCCATTGCGTTCCCGCTCACCTCTTTGATGGAAATAATACAGGTCTCATCCCCATTGATCTTCCCGAAAGGATTCTTAAACGTCTGTGTGAGAATCTCCTGTTCCGTCACATGGAGGATATCCTGGTACACCTGCTTCGCCGGTTTTCCGTTCAGCGCACCCATGACATATCTGGCCTTGTCCGTGTTGGATGCAATGAACTGATAATTCCCCATTTTATGATAAATATTTTCCTTATACGTCTTCACCCTGCCGTTATGATTCTTCACCAGCGCGTATGCCACCGAATCCTCATAAATCTTGCCGTTTGCAGATACCCTGCCCCCGTCTCCGGTTCCCCCCACCAGGGAAATGTCGCGCTGCCGCAGCGCCGTATGTATGGTGGTCAATACACAGGCATCGTTACCGGAGCAAAAGTCAATACAGACCGTATCCGCATGGGATGCATTGACTTTCCTCATATCCATCTCCAGCCTCTTGATATACTTAACCGGCATAACCGAAACCTGCTCCAACACATTGGCCGCCGCACTGATTCCGTCCGAAAAGGCCACCACTCCAACGCCGTTCTCTGCAACCCTAGTATCATAACACATCCCAATGCATCCGATGCTGGGCACCTGCGGATAAAATTCTTCCAATTGCTTCACATGTTCCTCAAACATACTGCCGTTTGACATCAGCAGAATTAACTGCGGATTGGAAAGTCCCCGAACCGCTTCCCGCAAATCCCCGCGCTGGCTCATTCCGAAAAATTGTTTCACTGTCGCATTCCTCTCTTCCCTATTCGTAACGGACATTCTTGCAACTGCTATTATACTGGATAATATTAGAAACCGTCAAGAATAATGTTCTCCGGCATATTAACCTATTTGACAGGATATATTTGAGGTTTTATAATGTTTTTACCGGCCGGATTCGGGTCTGTACACCAAACCGGCATGCGCCTGTTATCGGCGCGCCAAACATGAAAACCGAAAGGAGCAACTGCCATGATGATTGCAAACGACATTAAATATGTAGGAGTAAATGACCACGAAGTTGACCTGTTCGAAGGGCAGTACACCGTCCCCAATGGGATGTCCTACAATTCCTACGTCATCCTCGACGAAAAAACCGCCGTATTTGACACGGTGGACGCCCACTTTTTCTCCCAGTGGCATGCCAACATCCAAAATATCCTCGGAAGCACGGTTCCCGACTATCTCATCATACAACACATGGAACCGGATCATTCCGCCAACATCGCAAACTTTATGAACCTCTATCCGAATGCCAAAATTGTCTCGTCGGCCAAATCGTTCGCCATGATGAAGCAGTTTTTCGGTACGGATTTTGCGGACAGGCAGGTTGTGATAAAGGAAAACGATACCCTCTGTCTCGGCAGACACACTCTCACATTTGTTTCCGCTCCCATGGTGCATTGGCCGGAAGTCATGGTCACCTACGACAGCGTTGACAAAGTCCTGTTTTCCGCAGACGGCTTTGGCAAATTCGGCGCGCTGGATATCGAAGAAGACTGGGCAGACGAGGCGCGCCGCTATTATATCGGAATCGTGGGCAAATACGGCATGCAGGTGCAAAACCTGTTGAAAAAAGCCGCCGGGCTGGATATTCAAACCATTTGTCCGCTGCACGGCCCTGTATTGAAGGAAAACCTCGGCTATTACCTGAAGCTTTACCACACATGGTCTTCCTACGAGCCCGAGACAGAAGGGATCCTGATCGCTTACACCTCCGTTTACGGAAATACCAAAAAGGCCGTGGAACTTTTGGCAGACAAGCTGCGGGAAAACGGCTGTCCCAAGGTTGTCGTGCAGGATCTTGCCCGCTGCGATATGGCAAAGGCTGTGGAAAACGCTTTTCGTTACAGCAAACTGGTGCTGGCCACCACCACATATAACGCCGATATTTTCCCTTTCATGAAAGAATTTCTCCACCACCTGGCCGAGCGCAGTTTCCAAAACCGCACCGTCGGTCTGATTGAAAACGGCTCCTGGGCCCCCCTCGCGGCAAAAACCATGCGGCAGATACTGGAAAAATGTCAAAAACTGACTTTCGCCAATACCACGGTTACCCTGCTTTCCGCTTTAAACGATGACAGCAGCCGGCAGCTTGACGCCCTTGCACAGGAACTATGCCAGGATTATCTGGCACAGCGCAGCGAAACGGCCGATAAGAATGACTTGTCCGCCCTGTTTTGCATCGGTTACGGCCTGTATGTGGTAACCTCCCGGGACGGCGGCCGCGACAACGGCCTGATTGTCAATACCGTTACCCAAGTGACCAATACCCCCAACCGGATCGCCGTCACAATCAACAAAAGCAATTATTCCCATGATGTCATCAGGAAAACGGGAATCATGAATATCAACTGCCTGTCTGTGGATGCTCCTTTTGAAATTTTTAAAAATTTCGGATTCCAAAGCGGCAGGGATGCGGATAAGTTTGCGGATATGGAAGCGCTGCATTCCGACAACGGACTGGCATTTTTGTCCCGCCATATCAACGCATTTTTGTCCCTGCAGGTAGAGCAGTATGTGGATTTGGACACTCACGGCATGTTTATTTGCGGCATCACGGAATCCCGGGTCATCTCCCCTGCGGAAACCATGACTTACACCTACTATCAGGAAAACGTAAAACCCAAACCGGACACGGCCGCCAAAAAAGGTTTTGTATGTAAGGTCTGCGGTTATATCTACGAGGGAGACACCCTCCCCGATGATTTTGTCTGCCCGCTATGCAAACACGGCGTATCCGATTTTGAACCGCTTTAAGCGCCTGTGCAAACCGGCCTGTCTTTTCCTGGCCAAATTGTCCCAAGCCGCTGCAAAACCTAAAAAACGTTCAGGCAGGCCACATGACAAATGTATCGGCCTGCCTGAACGTTTTTTTCAAAATTTTATACCAAGAGTCCGATCAACCGTACAACGAAAGCGGCACACCAGGCAATCAAACACTGGCCGCCCGCCACCGCTACGGCCCATTTTGTCCCCAACTCCCGCTTCACGGACGCAACCGCCGCCACACAAGGCGTATACAACAGGCAAAACACCAAAAGTCCCGCCGCTGCCGTCGGTGAAAGAACGCCCGTCAGGGTTTCCGTCGATCCAAACAAAACCGACAGGGTAGACACCACACTTTCCTTTGCCATAAATCCCGTGATCAGGGCGGTGGAAATCCGCCAGTCCCCCAGCCCCAGCGGAGCCAGTATAGGCGCAATCAATCCGGCTACCACCGCCAGCATACTGTTTTGGGAATCCCCTACGATATTAAATCCAAAATCAAAGGTCTGCAAAAACCATATGATAATGGTCGCGACAAAAATCACCGTAAACGCTCTCTGCAGGAAATCTTTTGCCTTATCCCAGAGCAAATGCCCTACGTTTTTGGCGCCCGGCATCCGGTAATTTGGCAGTTCCATCACAAAAGGCACAGCCTCGCCCTGAAAAGTCGTCCTTTTCAACACCAAAGCCATTAAAATTCCCAATATCATACCCAGCACATACAGGCCAATCATAACCAGCGCCCCGTTTTCCGGGAAAAAAGCGGCGGTGAAAAAGGCGTAAATCGGCAGTTTTGCGGAACAACTCATGAACGGTGTCAGAAGAATCGTCATTTTCCGGTCCCTTGCGGAGGGAAGTGTCCTCGTCGCCATCACGCCGGGAACCGTGCATCCAAACCCGATCAAAAGCGGCACAATGCTCCTGCCCGACAGGCCGATTTTTCGCAAAAGCTTGTCCATGACAAAAGCAACCCTTGCAATGTATCCGCTGTCCTCCATTAACGACAGGAAAAAGAACAGGGTTACAATAATGGGCAAAAAGCTGAGCACGCTGCCCACCCCATTAAATATGCCGTCTATCACCAGCGAGTGCAATACCTGATTGACTCCTGCAGACACAAAAGCTTTGTCCACCACACCGGAAATCCATGTGATTGCTTCTTCCAGCAGGCCCTGCAGCCACGCGCCGACTACATTGAAAGTCAGCCAGAAAACCAACGCCATAATTCCGATAAAGGCGGGAATTGCCGTATATTTTCCCGTCAGAATCCGGTCGATTTTGGCACTGCGCACATGCTCCCTGCTCTCCCCCGGCTTCACTACAGTTGCGTTACATATATCCCGGATAAAGGAAAAGCGCATATCGGCAATCGCCGCAGCCCGATCCAGCCCGCTCTCAGATTCCATCTGGCAGATGATATGTTCCAGCATTTCTTTTTCATTTTGCTCCAGATGCAGGCGTTCCCTGACCCTCTCGTCCCCCTCCGCCAATTTACTTGCCGCAAAGCGGACAGGAATCCCTGCCTGTTTCGCATGATCTTCCACCAAATGCATAATAGCGTGCAGACACCGATGTACGGCTCCCCCGTTTTTGTCTTCGCTGCAAAAATCAATACGTCCGGGACGCTCCTGGTATTTTGCCACATGCAGCGCATGATTGATCAATTCCGCAATCCCTTCGTTTTTCGCCGCCGAAATGGGCACTACCGGAATCCCCAGCATTTCTTCCATTTCGTTAATCTGGATGGAACCGCCGTTTCCCCTGACCTCATCCATCATATTGAGCGCCAAAACCATGGGGATATCCAACTCCATCAGCTGCATGGTCAGATACATATTCCTCTCGATATTCGTGGCGTCCACAATGTTGATGATCCCTTTGGGGTTCTGATCCAGCACAAACTGCCTG
>DERU01000268.1:1330-1567 GCA_002361095.1 Lachnospiraceae bacterium UBA3332 | reverse complement strand
CTCCATCAGCTGCATGGTCAGATATAGGTTTCTTTCTATATTGGAAGCATCCACGATATTGATAATTCCCCTCGGATGCTCGTCCAACACAAATTTTCTGGTCACGATTTCCTCACTGGAATAAGGCGACATGGAATAAATACCGGGCAAATCGGTAATCAGCGTATTATCATGCCCTTTGATTACTCCATCCTTCCTGTCTACCGTAACCCCTGGGAAATTGCCCACATGCTGGTT
>DERU01000268.1:637-1021 GCA_002361095.1 Lachnospiraceae bacterium UBA3332 | reverse complement strand
ATTGCCCACATGCTGGTTAGATCCTGTCAGTTGGTTGAAAAGTGTTGTTTTGCCACAGTTTTGGTTTCCGGCAAGGGCAAACGTCAATACCGTATCATCCGGCAGTGGATTTTCCGTCGCTTTTACATGATATTTTCCGCTCTCGCCAAGCCCCGGGTGGGCGATATTTTTCCGTTCTCCCCTTTTCCCGTTTCCTGCGGGAGCCATATCCGCTTCCCTGACATTTTCTATTTCTATTTTTTGCGCGTCGGCAATGCGTAATGTCAGTTCATATCCATGCACCATAAACTCCATAGGATCCCCCAACGGCGCATATTTTACCAAAATGATATCCGTGTTCGGAATCACACCCATATCCAAAAAATGCTGCCGCAGCGCACCTTC
>DERU01000268.1:0-311 GCA_002361095.1 Lachnospiraceae bacterium UBA3332 | reverse complement strand
AAAATGCTGCCGCAGCGCACCTTCGCCGCCTACCGCCGTAATTGTAGCTTTTTTTCCGACCGGTAATTCTTTTAATGTCATCTTTAGCTCCCATCTGCCCGTCTTGGCGGTCTCTCCAAGCAAGACAATTCAAGATATTGATTTTGGTTACTCATAACTGCCATGAGTTATGTTACCCTATCATTTTACACTTGTCAAGCAGAGTAATTTCAATCCAGGTTCCTGCAGGGGCGGATGACCGGGAGCCTGGCGTGCCGAAAACGGAATCCCTGTGATTTTAATCCACATCCCCGCGAGGGGGACGACGCAAA
>DERU01000246.1:7421-11676 GCA_002361095.1 Lachnospiraceae bacterium UBA3332 | reverse complement strand
CCGGAAAAGGGTTCGCCCGCGCCTTCCCCGTCCCCCGCTGCCGCCCGTGTCCCTCCGGTCTGCCTGCAAAAGGATTCCCGTGGTGCAAAATCTTCCCGCAGGCTGAACCGTTCAATTGAAAAAGATATTGTTCAAGAGTAAGGGATGGTTTGGATTTTGGGTTTTCGGTATAATATATGAAAAGGAGAAATCCGGTTTGGAAACCGGAGGGAAAACAGGGGAGACAGGTGGGTTTTGCATTATGAAAAACAAAAGAGAACAGTATATCAGATTTGTGATTGCGTACAATATCGTTTTGCTGATTCCGCTTCTGGTAATCAGTATCAGTATACTGCGCCTTTTTCACAAGCAGCAGACGCATAAGGTCAGGGATGAGATGCATCTGACGCTGGAGAGGCAGGAGAGTTTTTTCAAACAGCAGCTTTCGGCTATCCGGACATTCAATATTTCCTGTAAATATGACAAAAAGTATAACGAACGGTATACGGACGTTCCCAAGGTGTATCTGGATATTCAGGGGGAATTCAGCAAGCAGGAACAGAATTTTCCTTTTGTGGACGCCGTTTATCTGTATGACCGGGAAAAAAAGTTTATCCTGACTTCCACGGGTAATGTGACGGAGGAGCTTTTCTTTACAACGGTCTGCCGGATGGACAGGTCGGTTTTTGGGAATCTGGAGGAGGGCATCATCGGCGCATGTCCTGTGCTGCTGCGCGCGGACAAAAACGCAGGGATGGCTTTTCTGGCTCCGATCAAGACTTGGGGAAAAAACGGGAGCGAAATGAAGTACCTGATTTACCCGATACGCAGCGAAAAGCTTTCGGCACAGTTTCGGCAGGATACGGAGGGAAGTTTTTGCGTGATCCGCCATGGGGAAAAGGTGGTGTATGTGTCGGACGGGCAGATGGATAGGCAGGATTGGACAAAATCATACCGGGAACTTGTTTCAGGCGGAGATTATCTGGTTTATGAAGGGGAGTTGGGGGAAGGCTTTTCTTCCACGGTCTTCATTTCCAAAAAGAGCCTGTATGCAGGAACGGCGATTTATCTGCGGGGATATGGCATGTGGCTGCTTTGCAGCCTGCTGATCGGTTTGAGCCTGGCGCTGCTTTTTTCCCGCAGCCGCTATGCCGCCTATAAAAAGCTGGCGGATCACAACGAGGAACTGCTGGGGGAACGGGACGAACTGCGCATGGAGAGTTGTCTCTATGAACTTTTGTATAAAACCGTACAGCCCAAGGACGCCCTCTGGGACCGGTGCCTGAAAAACAATATTTACCTGAACCGAAAATATAAATTTTTTGTGGCGCTGCCGGATAATTTGCCGGAAAACCGGGGCTTTTACGAATGGTTCGGACAGCAAATGAATCTTTACAGCGTTTCCAATGCATACCGGATTGAATTGTTGGAGGGGATTTTGATTTATCTGGTATGCTCGGATGAATCCGCTTCCGACTTGAAAGGCAAAATCGACCAGCTATCCCAAAAAGGCGTGCAGATCGGCATCGGCAGCCTGGTCATGGAGGTGGAAGGGCTGCGCAGATCCTATGAGGAAGCCAGAAAACAGCTCAATACATTTTATTTAAAGGAAAACGGTTACCCGGAACGGGAACTTTTATCCTTGCGGGAGGCCGTTCAGGAAGATGATTTTGCAAGGGAAAAGCTTCTGTTATCGGAAATCGGCGGTATGGTGCGGGAAATGGATGAGGTTGCCGCCGCCGGGGTACTTTGGGATATAGCCAGGACACTCCGGATTGAGGCAAATGAAGTGCTGGATAAGGTAAAGGCACAGGGCGGAAGCATTGCCGCAGGGACGGAGAAGTTTTTGGCAGAAGTCGGGGAAAAACTGCCCGGGGAGGCGGCGCCGGTCCGGAATCCGGCAGGCTATAAAAAGCGCAATATTGTGGATATTGTCACCTATGTGCATGAGCATTACCTGGAGGATAATTTCAGCGTAAAATATATGGCGTACTATTTTGATACGTCCGTGTCCAATATCAGTCATTTTTTCAAGAAAAATATGGGGGTGACGATTTCACAGTACGTGGAGCAGATCAAGCTGGAGAAAGCGAAAGATATGCTGGAAAACAGCGATATGCGCGTGTCCGAGATTGCGCAGACGCTCCGCTACGCCAACAGTACCGTTTTCATTGAAATGTTCAAAAAATACGAGGGCGTAACACCCGGCGGTTACCGCGAAAACTATTGGAAAGGGAAGTGAGAGGCCTGCGGAAGCGTTTTTGCAGCAAAGCGGGATGATGTTCAAGAACGGGAGATATACTTTTTTGGAAAATGAAGGTATGCTGAAAGCACGAACCGGAACGAAAGCGCGCGGTAGTAATTTGGGTTTGGGCATGAAGAGGATGCCGGCATAGCACAGGCGGCAGTTTTAAGGATAGCGGCATTGTGTTGGCAGGCAGGGCCGTGGTCACAGACTGCGGCAGACATGATTCACAATGGAGAAAGATATCTGCGGCCCGCGAGGGGGAGCGGATACGGAAAGGTATGACAGGTATGTATATGAAAAAGAAATGGCTGAGAGTGGGCGCCTTGGGTATGGGTATGGCGATGGTTTTGACGGGATGTCAGAATTCCTCGCCTGCGGCAGAAGCGGACAGTGCGGGAAGCAATGCCGCAGGGGCGAAAGCGGAAAGCGAAGCGGCTTCCCAAGACCAGGGGGCAGCGGCCTCCGGAAACTTTAACGCGGAAGGCCTGCCGATTGTGAAAGAGAAAGAAACCTTTACGATCGCGGTGCCGCAGACAAGTACGCTCAAAACGGCGGCGGAAAAACAATGCGTGATCGAGACGGAGGAGGCGACCAACATTCATATTGAATGGGTGGAAATTCCCGCTTCCGGCTGGGACGAAAAAATCAATATTATGTTCAGCACGGACAGTCTGCCGGATGCGATTTTGGGAGACATCGATATGTCCAGGAATTTTGACCAGCTGGTGGCGCTGGACGAGTATTTGGAGCAGTATGCGCCCAATGTGACGGCGTTTTTTGAAACGAGGGACGACTATCCCAACGCGCTGCGTTCTCCGGACGGAAAAATCCACACGCTTCCCATTGGGGACGAATCGACGCACAACATTATAGATTCCCATCTGTGGATCAACCAGACCTGGCTGGATCATCTTTCCCTGGAAATGCCGGAAACGCCTGAGGAATTAAAGGAGGTGCTGATTGCGTTCCGGGATCAGGATCCCAACGGGAACGGCAAGCAGGACGAGATTCCTTTTACCTTCCAGGATTCCTGGGGATGGGGAACCTCCATCGAGAATATTTTCGGGCCTTTCGGGGTTCTGGAAAACGGCTACCATGTGATTACGCAGGACAAAAAGGTGACCTTCTGCGCGAAGGAACAGGGATATTATGACGCGCTCGTGTGGCTGCATGACCTGTATCAGGAGGGGTTAATCGACAAGGATGCCTTTACGCTGAGCGGGGATCAGTATGCGGCGCGGGGCGCTTCCGGGGATATCCTCGGCTTGGTTGCCGGGTACCGTGCGGAGGAAGCGGGCGTAACTGCGGACAGCGCATACAGGGCGCTGCCGGTTTTGAAAGGAAAAGACGGCGTGCAGATGATCGGCATCAATAACGTGACGAAGCCGGGCGGTTTTGCCATCAGTAAAAACTGTAAAAATCCGGAAGCGCTGGTGCGCTGGTACGATTACATCAACTCCTCTTTGGAACTTGCGCTGAAATGGGGCAGGGGCGCGGAGGGCGTCTGGTGGAACATTTTGGAGGAAAACGGGGAAGAAATTCCGCAGTTTTTGACGATAGACAACGATGTGCTGGCGGCAAACGGCGGATACCAGTCCAAGGCGGAATACCGCAATGCGGAGAGTTTTTCGGGAAAAACCCCTGCGCTGTGGCGTTATGAATATGACCAGAAACTGGTTTATGACGATAAATGGCCGCATGACTATAAGCTGGAGGCAGTGCGGGCCCAGGTGGATTTCGGTGTGGTCGGCCTGCCTGCGGGAATGGCGGTATCCCTGGAAAATACGGAGCGGAGATCCATTTTGCAGACAGATATTGACACCTATTTAAAGAAGTTCATTGCGGATTCCGTGATCAACGGTATTGACGAAGGGAAATGGCAGGAACATTTAAAGACGCTGGAAAGCTTAAAGGTGGATGAATACACGCAGCTGTGCCAGGAATTTGTGGATTCGGTAGAGTGACGTTGTAAAATCCTGCGGGTTGCGCTTTTGGCGCAGCCCGCAGGATTTGTGGAGGGATGTTGCG
>DERU01000246.1:6275-7251 GCA_002361095.1 Lachnospiraceae bacterium UBA3332 | reverse complement strand
GGTTGCGATGAAGAAAAAAAAGAGGACGGGGTTTAACAGCATGCGTATGCTCAAAAAGACGTGGGTATGCTATTTGTTTATTCTTCCGATGGTATTATATGTGGTATTGTTCAGCTATCTGCCGATGTACGGCATTCAGCTGGCGTTCAAGGATTACCGGGTTGCGGACGGTATTTGGGGGAGCGCCTGGGTAGGACTGAAGCATTTCCGGACGTTTTTTGAGTCCTGGCAGTTCAAGGATCTTTTGTGGAATACGCTTTCGCTGAGCCTGTATTCCCTGGTGGCAGGCTTTCCCATGCCCATCATTTTTGCCCTGATTTTGAATTATGTGACGCACACCCGCTTAAAGAAGACGGCGCAGATGATCACCTATGCCCCGCACTTTATTTCCATGGTGGTATATTGCGGTATGATTTTGATTTTTCTGGCCAGTGACGGTATTATCAACCAGATTCTCATGCTTTTTGGGATGGAACCGGTGGGTTTTTTGTCAAAACCCGAAAATTTCCGCCATATTTACGTCTGGTCCGGCGTACTGCAAAACATCGGCTGGGGTTCCATCATGTATATTTCCGTGCTGACCTCCGTGGGGCCGGAACTGCATGAAGCGGCTACCGTGGACGGCGCTACCCGTTTTCAGAGGCTTTTGTACATAGATTTGCCTTCCATCGTGCCCACGATGGTGATTATGCTGATCATGCGCGCCGGGGAAATCATGGATTTGGGATTTGAAAAGGCTTTCCTTTTGCAAAACAGCATCAATCTGGATTACTCGGAAATCATTTCCACATATGTCTATAAAATCGGTATCCAGGGCGGACAGTTCAGCTATTCCTCCGCGATCGGCCTTTTTAACAATGTCATTAATTTAATTCTTTTGGTGGTGGTCAATAAGGTTGCAAGGAAAGTGTCGGATGTGAGCCTGTGGTAAACGGGGGAT
The DNA here is from genome assembly GCA_002361095.1 of Lachnospiraceae bacterium UBA3332. Taxonomy (GTDB): domain Bacteria; phylum Bacillota; class Clostridia; order Lachnospirales; family Lachnospiraceae; genus Gallintestinimicrobium. Next base: position 6,311 of record DERU01000246.1, on the reverse strand, counting down.
TGGCTTGCACATCATATGTGACAGTTTTTCAACCGT
>DERU01000246.1:0-5941 GCA_002361095.1 Lachnospiraceae bacterium UBA3332 | reverse complement strand
ATATGTGACAGTTTTTCAACCGTGCGTTTGCGCCCGCGAAAGCGGACAGGGAGGTTGTGATGAATAAATGGAAAAGGTTATGCCACAGGGACAGGATCTTTTTATCCGTCGTCTATGGCATTGTAATATTGATTTCGGTGATGATTTTGTATCCGCTTTGGTTTGTGGTGATTGCCTCGATCAGTAATCCGGATTTGGTCGCGTCCGGTCAGGTTCTCTTTTTGCCCAAACAAATTACGATGGAGGGATACAAATATATTTTCAGGGACACAAGAATCTGGACGGGGTATTACAATACGATCCGCTATACGCTGGTGGGAACGCTGATTGCGCTGTTTATCACGGTTCCCGCAGGCTATGCGCTTTCCCGGACGGATATGGCGGGCAGGGGATTGATCATGAAGCTTTTGATCGTGACGAAATATTTCTCGGGAGGCCTGATTCCCACGTATCTGGTGGTCAAGGGACTGCATCTGGTCAACACACCTTATGTGCTCATGATTTTGGGTTCTTTTAATGTGTTTAACCTGATTTTATGCAGGACTTTCTTTGTAAATACCATGCCCATGGAACTGCAGGAGGCGGCGGAGATCGACGGCTGCAGCATTTCCCAGTATTTTTTCAGGGTAGTGATTCCGCTGTCCAAAGCGATTCTGGCGATCATGGTTCTGTATTACGCGGTGGGACACTGGAATTCCTTTTTTAACGGCCTGATTTATGTGACGGATAGTAAGCTGTATCCGCTGCAGTTAATTCTGCGGGATATTTTGATTACCGGACAGTCGGTGGATCCCACGACGCTGGATCCGGAATCGCTGGAACTGATGCGGCAGATTGCGCGTACGATCAAATACGGTGTGATTATTGTCTCTTCCCTGCCGGTACTGATTCTGTATCCCTTTGTGCAGAAATATTTTGTAAAAGGGGTCATGATCGGCTCCGTAAAAGGTTGAATGCAGATATGAAAAAGAATATACTGATTGTATATACAGACCAGCTATACCGGAACGCGCTGGGCTGTTACGGCGGAAAAGAGGTGGAAACGCCCTGCATTGACGCCATTGCCAGGGAGGGGCTTTTGCTGGAAAATTTTTATACGCCCAGCGCGGTCTGCACCCCTTCCCGGGGCTGTTTTATGACGGGAAAATACCCCCACGCCAACGGCGCATACCGAAACGGCGTGCCCGTCGGCCGAAATGAGCACGGATTTGCGGAAGCGTTTGGGCTGGCGGGATACCATACGGGCTATGTGGGAAAATGGCATCTGGCCGATCATAAGGAACGGCAGGACGCGCTTGGAAGTTATAATCCGCTGGGGTTTACGGAATGGAAATATAAGGTGGAGTTTGGGCACTGTAAGTCCGTTTACACGGATGGGGAAGGAAACATCCGCACAGAGCGCGCCGTTGGGGACAGCCGCTCTTATACCACGGACTGGCTGGCGGACGAGACCGTGCGCTTTCTGGAGGGAAGGGCCGGAAAAGAAGAACCTTTTTTATTCATGGTCAGCATGCCGGATCCGCACCAGCCTTTTGAGGTCAGGAAACCTTACGACACCATGTTTGATCCGCTGGCGCTTACGGTTCCGGAGAGTTTTTATGAAGAAACGCTGCCGGACTGGGCGGAATATGACACGTGGGGCAGGCATCACTATTTTCCCAGGGGGATGTTTGAGCGGGAAGGGCATTTGCGCAGGCTCAAAGCCCAGTACCTGGGCGCCGTAAAATGTATTGACGACAATGTGGGGAAAATCACGGAATGTTTAAAGCGAACCGGACTTTGGGAGAATACCATCGTGGTCTTTACCACCGACCACGGGGAATATATGGGCGAACACGGGCTGATGGAAAAAAACAATCTGTATGAAAGCGTGTATCATATTCCCCTTGTGATGTCCCTGCCGGGGAGCAAAATCGGCCGGAAGCGGTGCGATACCTGGGTCAATGTGGTGGATTTCGGTGCGACGCTGGCAGGCTTTGCACAAATCGAGTATCCTTTCGCGGTACATGGACGGGACTTGTCCGGGGTGATTTTGGAAAACGGGGAAACAAAACGGGAGCTTTACATCCATCCGGGCGATGTGCCAAGGGCAGGGATTTTGACGCCGGAGTTTGAACTGGCTTATGTGGGGCTTGGCAATGAGGGACGGATGTTTGGCGATCATATTTTATTTGACAGGGCAAAAGATCCGCTGCAGATGCATAATGTATTTGGGAAAGCAAAGTACGCGGACATACAGCGAAAACTGACGGAAAAAATCCGCTGCCACCACAGGCGGCTTGGAACGCCGAAACGGTTTTTGCCAAAGGAGGTATGGTAAATGGATAAGCGGCCAAATATTCTGTTTTTATTATCGGACGATCAGGGGGCGTGGGCGATGCGGTGCGCGGGCAATACGGACATCCAAACGCCGAATCTGGACAGGCTGGCGGCCGCCGGGGTGCGGTTTGAAAACTTTTTCTGTGCCTCCCCGGTGTGTTCCCCGGCGCGGGCCTCCATCCTGACCGGGACGATTCCGTCCTGCCACGGCGTGCTGGACTGGCTTTCGGGCGGAAATCTGCCTGCGGGCATTCCCGGAATGGAGAAGATGTTCGGCTATCAAAACGAGACGAAGCCCATCCGTTATACGGAGCATTTGACCGCATATACCGACCTTTTATGGGAAGCCGGGTATACCTGTGCGCTCAGCGGAAAGTGGCACATGGGGGACAGCCTGCATCCCCAGCACGGATTTTCCAAATGGTATACGCTGGGCAGGGGCGGCTGTGAATATTACCACGCGGATGTGGCGGAAGACGGAAAAATCAGCTTTCCGAAAGGGTATGTGACAGACCTGATCGCGGAAAACGCTTTGCAAAATTTGGAGGAACTGGCGCAAAAAGAGGAACCTTTCTATCTGAGCGTGCATTTTACCGCGCCCCACAGCCCCTGGGAAGAAAAAGACCATCCGAAGGAAATGTTGGATTTGTACAGGGATTGCGCGTTTTTGGCAACGCCGGATCTGCCCCTGCATCCCAATCAGGTGAAAACCTGCCCTTACGGAACCGGGGAGCGCAGAAAAGAACTGCTCAGGGGCTACTATGCCGCCATTACGGCGATGGACAGACAGATCGGCAGGATTTTGGACCGGCTGGAAGAACTGGGAATTTGGGAGGATACACTGGTCATTTTCACCTCGGATAACGGCATGAATCTGGGACAGCACGGAATCTGGGGGAAGGGAAACGGCACGTTTCCCCAGAATATGTACGATACTTCCGTAAAGGTGCCTTTTATCGTTTCCTGGAAGGGGAAGGCGGCGGAGGGAGAGGTGTGCAGCGAACTGTTTTCCCACTATGATATTTTCCCGACCCTGCAGGAACTTTTGGGACTGTCCGGCAAAGTGCGCCAGAAGCTTCCGGGAAGAAGCTTTGCGGACTGTCTTGCGGCGCCAAAGACGCAGACGGACAGGAGCATCGTGATATTGGACGAGTACGGGCCGGTGCGGATGATACGCGACCGGGAATGGAAGCTGGTTTGGCGTTATCCTTACGGACCGAACGAACTGTATTGTCTTTCGAAGGATCCGGGGGAAGAGAAAAACCTGTATGATGATCCGGCATGTGGGGAGCGCATTTTGCAAATGAAAAAACGTTTGGAAAATTGGTTTGCGGACTATGCCGATCCGGATTTGGACGGCTCCCGGCAGCCGGTTACGGGAACCGGACAGTTTGGGGCGGTCGGGAACCGGGCGGACAGGGCCGTATGTTTTGGGGAAATGCCGGATACGGTGTAAAAAAGATTGACTTTGACACCGTGTCGCAGTTTAAGATGTCAGTAGGAGGTGACGGACGGATGGAATTGATGACGATCAGCGAGGTGTCAAAACAGATTGCAGTTTCCACCAGAATGCTGCGCTACTATGAAAAGGCGGGATTAATCAAAAGCATGCGGGTTCCCGGTTATGCGTACCGTGTGTATGAGCAGGCGCAGGTCAGGAGACTTCAGCAGATATTGGCGCTTCGCAAACTGCGGATTCCGGTTAAACAGATTGCGGTTATTTTACAGGATGACTCCCGCCGGCAGACCCTGGACGTTTTACAGGACAATCTGGCGCAGATGGAAGAGGAAATTCTGGCGCTGGCAATGGTGCGTTCCGTTTTAAAAACTTTGGTTTCCAGACTGGAACACAGTATGCAGGAAAAAGTAAAACCAGAGTTTTTGGAAGACCGGGAATTACTGGAGATGATCCGTGTGCTGCAGCCTCCGAAAAACACCTTAAAGGAGGAGAAATCCATGGGAGATTTCATCAAAGCAGGCGAAGTATTGGAAACAAAAAAGGATATACGGATCGTATATCTGCCTCCGGCGACGGTGGCGTCGTACCGGTGCGTTAAGGAAAATCCGGAGGAGGAGGCCGGGGCCCAGATTTACTCGTTTATCCGAGAGAACCGGCTGCCTGCCCAAAAGCCGGATTTCCGGCTGTATGGGTTTAACAGTCCTTCCCCGCAGCCGGGACAGGAGGTGTACGGTTATGAATTTTGGGCAACGATACCGGAAGAACTGCAAGTGCCGGAGCCGTTTGCCAAAAAGCGCTTTGAGGGCGGCCTGTATGCGGCCCATTGCATTAAGATGGGGGATTTTCAGGAGTGGGAGTATTTTTATAACGCGGTGCAAAACCTGGCCGAATATGAGATAGACTGCAGGGAACCGCTGGGAATGGGAGGCTGTCTGGAGGAGGAACTCAATATTTATAACAATATTTCGGATTCCACAAAGCAGGGGGCCGAACAGCTGGATTTGCTTATTCCCATCAAAAAGCGGGAAAAGAACGGATAAAGGTAACAGTTCCGCCTGCGCCCCCGCACTTTTTTCATGTGATTTGCGGTTGGTTTGGCCCGTCAGAGGTATAATCGGTTCCCGCTACCGTCCGGAAGGGGAGCGGGGCCGAAAGGGGGCGGTTTCTGGTATTTTTGCGGAATTGGCCGGGTGTTATGCCGTTGCATTTGCGGAACTGCCTGCAGAAATGTTCCGTGTTGCCGTAGCCGCAAAGCCGGGCAATTTCCGAAACGCTTTGTTCGGAGTGGGAAAGGAAATCTTTGGCCATGCGCAGCCTGCTTTGTATGACGTCATCCATGCAGGAAGTCCCGAATTGCTGTTTGTATAAAAATTGCAGATAGCCGGCGCTTAAGTGCAGGGAGGCGGCCATATCGGCAATTTTCCATTCCTTTTGGGGATGGTTTAGGATTTGTTTGCGCAGGGTAAGGAGCCCGTGGCTGTGTGGGTTCGTGTCGGGATGGTGCAGGTCGTCCCGCAGCTTATAAAAAAGGATCCGCAGCAGCTGGGCAATGACGGCATCCTGGCTCTTTTGCCCCTGTTCCCAGGTGAGAAGCTGAAACAGGTTATGGCAGTATTCCGGATCCGATACGGGGAAGGGAACGTTCTGCAGGGGAAAGTTTATGACAAAGCTTTCGTCCGTGGAAAAGCGGAGCCAGTCGTTGCCGTAAGGGCCCTGCCACGCCCCGTAACGGATTTTGCTGTGCGGCGGGTATAAAATGGCGTGGTGGGCCGGGCATTCCCGGATGGTATTTTCCAGCCAGAAACGGGCCGGGGTATTGGTGAGTACCAGCAAATAGCAGTCGTGTCCTTCCGGTACATCGAATATAAAATTTTCCAAATGGCATGCGTCATAGCCGACAAAACGTATCTGATTCATCTTTCCTTTCACCCGGCCGCATAAGCGGCATCTTACGCAACAGGTACTTTCGAGCGTGTTTCAATATGAGGATACATCAATTTATTGATAGTATAAATCATTGTGGAAAGGCGCGTCAACTGATAGGATAAAATTACCACGGAAATCGTAACAGTTCAGTTCCCAATGGCAGCGGCTTAAGGCGGGAGGCAGGCGGGCGGAAGCGGCGGCGGACGTGCAGGAATTTCCTGCGGCAATATCCGAAAC
>DERU01000264.1 GCA_002361095.1 Lachnospiraceae bacterium UBA3332 | reverse complement strand
TGCCCATGCCTGCGGATCCTCTGCTGCTTCCGCCCGGTCCGCGTGCCTGTCTCCCGCCTTAAACTGCCGCTATTGGAACTGAACTGTTACCGCAAAATGGATTCCCGGCTTCCAAAGGGCTGACAAAAAGACGGCAGCATGCTATAATATGCAAAATAAAATGAGACCGAATACCAAAAACGGAGGGACTGTATATGAAGCATTGCGGCACACAAAGGCTGGAAACCGAAAGACTGATTTTAAGAAGGTTCATAATGGAAGATGCCGCCGCCATGTACAAAAATTGGGCGTCGGACGCCGAAGTCACCAAATATTTAACCTGGCCGACGCATACGGATCCCCAAATAAGCCAGGCGGTGATAAAAGACTGGATCCATTCCTATGCCGGTGAACGCTACTACCAGTGGGCCATCGTACCAAAGGATAACGGAAACGAGCCGGTTGGCAGCATTGCCGTCGTAAACAGCAGGGAGGAAATTTCCATGGTGCATATCGGCTATTGCATCGGGAAAAAATGGTGGCATCAGGGAATCACATCGGAAGCCTTAAAAGCCGTTTTGGATTTTCTTTTTGACGGGGTAGGCGCAAACCGTATCGAGGCGAGGCACGACCCCAGAAACCCCCATTCAGGCGGCGTTATGAAAAAATGCGGCATGAAATATGAAGGCACCCTGCGCAGTTTTGACCGGAATAACCAGGGAATCTGTGACGCCTGCTACTATGCGCTCTTAAGAGCCGAACGTAACGATATCCCTGCCTGCGCCGGAACACGTTTTTCAAACAGCGATGTAGAACCCAGATAAAAGAGGAAGTGCGATATGGCAAAACAGGAGTATTTCCAAAGCGCCCTGGCGGATTTTGCATTCGACATGGCCAGCGGCGGCGCCATCCGCCATCTGGCAGACCAGGGCCATACTGCGGCGGAAATTGTAAAAATGCTGGATTTTCCCACCCCCTACGACCGGGTGGTCCGGACAATCCGGAAACATTTTCTGGACACGGGTATCTTACTTTTGGAAGAGCCGGGGCAGGGAATGCGCCGGGAAAATTATACGTATGTCACCGAATATGACCGGTACAGCCATAAAAGCTTCCGCCGCGTGCCCACAACCGCAAAAGAACCCCCGGCCCTTCCGTTAAAAACCCACCGCTATCAAAAAAAACCGGACGGCCCTTTGCAGGACTTTCTGTCCAAACGCTGCGCCCAAAACAAAGAAACCTTCTCCTATGTCTCCTGTGATTTCGGATTGCTGCGCCGCCGGGAGCCACAGCATTTTCAACAAACCATGCAGCTTCTTTCCCAGCGGCAGCAGGACTATATTCAGGAAATATTTGAAGAACGAAAACTCGTCTACCACCGTCTCAACCAACGCATGCGGGAGATCGTCTCCATCCTCTATGAAGGCAGGGCGTATCAGGGAACCTGTTACTTTTTGGAGTTGGGGGAAAAAGTTACGCTTTCAAACACACCCTGAGCACATTTGGCAGGACGGCAAAAGGGGCCGGCTTTGTCTGTCTCAGCGCCGCAACCGGCTCATAACCTTAAACATTTTCCTGATGTCCACCGGCTTGGCCAAATGTTCATTCATCCCGGCATCCTTTGCCAATGCGATGTCCTCTTCAAACGCGTTCGCCGACAATGCTATGATAGGCACGGTCTGCGCGTCTGTCCGCTCCAGACCGCGAATCACGCGGGCTGCCTCATAACCGCTCATGACCGGCATCATCAAGTCCATGAGTACACAATCAAACGTCCCCGGTTCGGATGCCGCAAACGCATCCACGGCCGCCTTTCCGTCATTGGCGGTCACAACCTCCACATCCGCCTCCCTGAGAATGTACTCCACAATTTCACAGTTGATCTCGTTATCTTCCACCAAAAGGACACGCATCCCGGCAATATTGTCCTGCACATCCCGTCCCCCGTCCGCAGGCGGCACACGCTGCTGCCTGTCAATTTGAATAGGCAGCATAATTTGAACCCGGCTCCCTTTGCCGATCCGGCTGTCCACCTCAACGGTTCCTTTCATTTGATCTACCAGCTTTTTCACAATGGACATTCCAAGCCCAACGCCATTATAGTCCGTTCTTGCATCTTGCTGTTCCTGGGTGAACGGCTCAAAAATATGCTTCAGGAAATCCTCCCCGATACCGATTCCGGTGTCTTCAATCATAAAGCGGTAGTTTGCGGTTCCGTCCTGACAGCCGGTCTCCCTAACCCGCACAAATACGGAACCGTAAGGACGGTTAAATTGGATGGCATTGTCGATAACATTCATCAGGATTTGCTTCAAATGCAGCGGGTTTCCGATCACCCTGCTATGCCGCAGGCCGGTTTCCTCCAATTCCAGACAAATTCCCTTCTCCTCCGCCTGGGGGGACAGGATCGTGATGCAGTCTTCCAATGTATCATGAAGGTCAAAGGGTTCCTCCACCGCCGCCGGTCTACCGCTCTCCAGCTTACTGACCTGCAGGACATCGTTCACCAGCGACAGCAAATGCTCCGTTGACACACGGATTTTCTTCCGGCACTCCTGCTGCCGTTTGGGATCCTCCTGGCTTTTTTCCATAATGGCCAGCATTCCCAAAATCCCGTTAATGGGTGTACGCAGATCGTGGGACATACGGGAAAGGAATTCGCTTTTTGCCGAATTCGCCCGTCTCACCTTTTCCAGCAGTTCCATGATGGACTGCTCCTGTTTCTTTCTCGTGACCATGGTCTCCGTAATGTCCTGATGGTATCCGTTTAAGCAGGCGCCCGGCTTTTTAAAGGTTTTATCCGGCACACCGCCACAGCGGACATAAATTTTACCCAGCTTTGGATGGTTCCAGGGATAAATCACCTCGGAGCGCCCGGTCTCCAATATCTCCAGTACCGCCTCCTGTACCATCTCCACATA
>DERU01000271.1:19528-22705 GCA_002361095.1 Lachnospiraceae bacterium UBA3332 | reverse complement strand
CGCCGGTTCCATCCTGTTCCTGTCACAAAGGGCATATTGTTTGAGCGAAGCGAGTTTTTGCCCTTTGTGACAGCCCGGAACAGAATGAGGGCGGCGGAGAATTTCCTGTTTCGGATATTGCCGCAGGAAATCCCTATGGTCCGCCGCCGCTTCCGCCCGGTCCGCGTGCCTGCCCTCCGCTTTGGCCGCTGCCATTGGAGACTGAATTGTTACGAAAAAGCGTTATATAAATTTAGCAACTTCTTAACCTTTTCTTTTTGGGGAAGTTGTAGTACAATAGGGACGGCTTATGGGAGAAGCTTCCTATTAAAAGCAGGCAGGGGGACAGTGATATGAGACTGCGCAATATAACCGGATCCCGGGAAGTGATTGGCAGGAGCCGATATGTGATTCAGGAGCCGGAACAATATCCGGGGAAGTGGAAGGAAGAGTTCGGAAACTGCCATCCGGTTTATGCGGAAATCGGGATGGGAAAGGGCCGCTTTTTGACGGATATGGCCAGGAGCCATCCGGATATCAATTTTGTGGGTATTGAGAAGTATTCCAGTGTGCTTCTGCGCGCCGTACAGAAGATGGAGACGCTGGAAGCGTCAGGGGATTTTTTGCCCAATGTCCGGTTTATCCGGATGGAAGCGGAGGACATTACCAAGGTGTTCGGGGAAGGGGAATTGGATCGTATTTACCTGAATTTTTCGGATCCGTGGCCGAAGGAACGGCATGCAAAAAGGCGTCTGCCCTCCAGACAGTTTCTGGAACGCTATGACAGGGTTTTGAAAAGAGACGGTGTGATTGAGTTTAAGACGGATAACAGGGCGCTGTTCGATTTTGCGGTGGACGAGTGCAGGGCGGCAGGCTGGAAGGCTTTGGAATTGACTTATGATCTTCATGCGGACGAACGGTTATGCAGGGAAAACGTGATGACGGAGTATGAAGAGCGTTTTTCGGCGCAGGGGAATCCGATTTGTAAATATATGGTTTGCCGATGACGGAGGGAATGGAAAATGTTTGTATTTTATTTTCTGGTGTGGGTGATTTTTAACGGACAAATCACTCTGGAAATTACGGTTTTCGGGCTGGTGATTGCGGCTGGGGTTTACGCCTTTTCCTGCAAGTTTATGGGCTGGAGTCCCGCAAAGGATTGGTTTCTTTTAAAGAAATGCGGATGTCTGGCTTTCTATGCCGGGATTTTGATTGTGGAAATTATCAAAGCCAATATGGCGGTAATTCCGATGATAGTGTCGGCAAATACGGAACCGGATCCGGTGATTGTCAAGGTGCGCACGAAATTGCAGTCCAAAACCGCGCGGGTGCTTTTGGCCAACTCTATCACACTGACGCCGGGAACAATCACGGTTTCCCTGGAGGGAGACGAACTGACGATTCACTGCCTGGACCGGTCATTTTCGGATGGGATAGTGGACAGTTCTTTTGAAAAAGCATTATTAAAGCTGGAGGAAGGAAGGGAAAAGAAATGACAGAACCGGTATTGGATATGGCTTACCACGTCGTTTTTTTGGGGGCTCTGATTTTTCTGGCAGTAATGATACTGCTGTGCTTCATACGTGCCGTGAGGGGGCCCAGGGTGGCGGACCGCATTGTGGCAACCAATATGATGGGCACGATGGTCATGGTGACGATCGCGGTGCTGGCCCTTTTGTTAAAAGAAGGGTATTTGGTGGATATTTGTATTATCTATGCGATGATCAGTTTTTTGGCAGTGATTGTGCTGACAAAGGTTTACATGGGCGTTTATGCGGAACATAAGAGAAAGGAGAAGGAAGGAAAATGATTTTGGAGTGGATTCGGTTTATTGTCGGAACGGTGGTTCTGTGCGGCGGACTTGCCATTTTCGCGTTGGAAGTGTTCGGCGCTTACCGGTTTCATTTTGTGCTGAACCGGATGCATGCGGCAGCCATCGGCGATACGCTGGGGATCGGAATCTGCCTGGCCGGATTGATTATTTTTTCCGGATTTACGTTTACCAGTCTGAAAATGATTCTGGTTATGGTCTTTTTGTGGTTTGCTTCACCGGTATCCTCCCATTTGATTGCAAGACTGGAAGCCACTACGGACGAGGAATTGGAACAATATTGTGAGGTGCCTGAAAAATGAGTGTATTCACGAATATTTTGCTGGGATTTTTAATTTTGTGCGCAATTTCGGTAACATTTTCCAGAAAACTGCTCAATTCTATCCTGATTTTTATGTCCTATAGCCTGATCATGTCGATTATTTGGATGCTTTTGGAATCCCCGGATCTTGCAATCACGGAAGCGGCGGTCGGGGCGGGCGTCACCAGCGTCCTGTTTTTTGTGACGCTTAAAAAAATTCATGCCATGGGAGGGGAGGATCAGGAACATGAAGAAAGATAGCGCGTTTTCCCGCTGGTTTTACGGGGAAAAGGATACCCTGCTTGGCAGGGTGGAGATGAAGCCCCAAAAAGAATATGAGCCTAAAGAGACGGAACTTCGCGAATTGCTTGCGGATCACCAACATCTCAGGGAGCATATTTATGATGTGCATAACCGGAAGCTTTTGGCTTTTAGCAGAATGTATAAGATTGCGGCGGTGATTTTTTGTCTGACCCTGATTTCCATTATGCTGATAACCGTTTCGTGGCTGCCCGAATCGGGCAATCCCCAAAATCCGGTGAACAATGAGGTTTCTGCCCGTTACATTGAAAAAGGGCTGCAGGAGACGGGGGCGGTGAACATTGTCACGGGCATGATTTTGGACTATCGCGCGTTCGATACCTTCGGGGAATCCAATGTGCTTTTTATCGCCACGGTAACCGTGCTGATTTTGCTGCGCCTGGACAAGGGGAAAAGGGCGCCGGCCAAAAAGGGGATGGTGGTTTATGAAAAGCCGCTGGATGAATTGACAGTTGCCCAGGCGGAGGCGCATGACCGGGTTTATGAGCCGAAAAATGACGCCATTTTGCAGAAGGTGGCGGGCTTTTTAGTGCCGGTGATTATTATATTCGGTATCTATGTGGTACTAAACGGTCATCTTTCTCCGGGGGGCGGTTTCTCCGGCGGGGCGATTATCGGCGCGGGGCTGATTCTTTACCTCAACGCTTTTGGGTTTGAAAAAACGGAACGCTTTTTTACGGAGAAAACATATAAATGGACATGCTTTTGCGCGCTGACGTTTTACTGTCTGGCAAAAAGCTATTCC
>DERU01000271.1:19159-19315 GCA_002361095.1 Lachnospiraceae bacterium UBA3332 | reverse complement strand
CTGTCTGGCAAAAAGCTATTCCTTTTATACGGGCGCAAACCATTTGGAGAGCGGGATTCCCCTGGGTACGCCGGGAGCCATTCTCTCCAGCGGGCTGATTTTGCCGTTGAATATTTGCGTCGGGCTGGTAGTGGCCTGTACGATGTATGCGTTTTA
>DERU01000271.1:18593-18882 GCA_002361095.1 Lachnospiraceae bacterium UBA3332 | reverse complement strand
GGCCTGTACGATGTATGCGTTTTACGCGTTATTCCGGAAGGGGGGCTTTTAGAATGCTGGGGCCGAATCTGTTTTCCAATTACGGAGAGGCGGTGGCGGTGATTCTCTTTGGGATCGGTTTTTCCAACTTGCTTTTGCAGCGGAATCTGATCAAGAAAATTATCGGTTTGAATATTATGGATACGGCCATCTATTTATTTTTGGCAGTCAAAGGATATATAGTGGGGCGCGTGGCCCCCATCGTAGTGGATCAGGTGCAGGAGGTGGAAGCTTATATCAATCCGATTCC
>DERU01000271.1:9064-18282 GCA_002361095.1 Lachnospiraceae bacterium UBA3332 | reverse complement strand
GGAAGCTTATATCAATCCGATTCCCAGCGGACTGGTGCTTACGGGAATTGTGGTTTCCGTTTCGGTAACGGCAATCATGCTGTCGCTGACCATCCGGCTTTACCGCAGGTATCACACGCTGGATTTGGATGAGATTTCCATGCAGCTAAAGAAGGAGGGACTGTAATGGACTTTGTACAGAACTTTCCGTTTTTCTCGATTATTTTGTCCATGTTTTCCGGTACGGTCAGTTCCGTGCTGCCTGCCCGGGCCGCAAAAATCCTGAATACCGCGTTGATTAGCGTGGTGGGAATGATGTCGGCAGTCCTGTTGGCGTATCTGATGGGAACGGGAGAGTCTTATGTGTATTGGATGGGACATTTCCCTGCGCCTTGGGGCAATGAAATCCGTGCCGGAGTACTGGAAGCGGGTATGGCGTTATTTTTCTGTATTATCATGCTGCTTTCCGTGATGGGGGGACGCAAAAAGCTGATCGGTGAGGTGGAATACAGCAAACACAATCTGTATTATATTTTGACGAATTTGCTGCTGAGTTCCCTGCTGGCTCTGGTTTACACCAATGATCTGTTCACGGCTTATGTGTTTGTGGAGATCAATACGATTGCCGCCTGCGGTCTGATCATGATAAGGCAGAACGGACGGACCGTGGAAGCGGCGGTGCGCTATATGATTATGAGCCTGTTGGGTTCCGGCCTGTTTCTAATCAGCCTGTGTACGCTTTATGATTTGACGGGGCATCTGCTGATGAGCAATATCAAGGAGGCCGTTGCAGTGCTGGCGCAGCGGCAGGAATATCAGATACCGCTGATGACTACCATCGGCCTGATGTGTACGGGTCTGGCCATTAAAAGCGCGCTGTTTCCGTTTCATTCCTGGCTGCCGGACGCGTATGGGTATTCCACCGTTTCCTCGGCGGCGATGCTATCCAGTCTGGTGTCCAAGGGATATATTTTCCTTCTGATCAAAATTTTTTACCGGGTGATCGGATTCGATATTATCGTACACGGAAAAATAATCAATATCCTATTTCTGTTCGGTCTTTTGGGAATGGTGGTGGGTTCCCTGAGCGCTATCCGGGAAAATGATATCCGCAGGATGATCGCTTACTCCAGTGTGGCGCAGATCGGCTACATTTATATGGGATTTGGCTTGGGAACGGAGGCGGGAATAACGGCGAGCATTTACCATATTCTTGCCCATGCGGCGACGAAGTCGCTTTTGTTTATTGCGGCCATCGGGCTGACGGATGTGTCCGGGGGAAGCCGCAGGTTTCAGGATTTGTCGGGGGCGGGTTACCGGCATAAGATCGCCGGTGTGGCTTTCACGGTGGGGGCGTTGTCCATGGTGGGTGTGCCCATGTTTTCCGGTTTTGTCAGCAAGCTTTTGTTTGCGGAAGCGTCCATCGGCCATACTTATAAAATGTTTCCGGCAGTGATTGTTCTGGGAGTAAGTACAATTCTGAATGCGATCTATTTCATGAAAACCGTGATCCGGATCTATGTGCCGGAAAAAAGGCCGGATTTTGAGGTGATCACAGTAAAAGATGAAAAGGAATATTCCCTGACACTGGTATGTTTTATTGTCTTAAATGTAGCGCTCGGCATGCTTTCCCAGCCGATTGAAGGCTGGATTCATGCGGGACTTGCCATGTTTGGATAAAGGCGGAAAGGGGCTGGGTTGAAAAACCGTATGCGACAGTTTTTCGACCGTAAATTTACGCCCGCTAAAGCGGGCAGAAAGGCTATTATGAAGGAATCCGTGACAATATTATTTCCGGTATGCCTGCCGATTGTGGCCGGGCTTTTGCTCTTGCTTGTCAGGCAGCCCAAAAAGAGAAGCGTTATAATTTGGTGCAGCGCAGCCGTATGGACGGTAACGGCGCTATGTGTGATGGGACTTGTTTGTGGGGAAGAGACTTCTTTCACCCTGTTTTTTCTGACGGGAAGGCTGCCGGTTTATTTCCGCATAGACGGTATCGGTAAAATTTTTGCATCCGTCATCACCATTGTATGGGTGTTGGCCGGTTTTTATTCTTTTGTATACATGAAAGAAGAGACCTGCGAAAAAAGGTTTTTCGGTTATTACCTGATTGTCCTCGGCGTGCTTTTGGCGTTGGATTTTTCGGGAAACCTGATTACGTTTTATGCTTTTTATGAGATGTTGACGCTGTTGAGCATGCCGCTTGTATTGCACGAACGGTCGCGGGAGGCGGTTATGGCGGGACTAAAATACATGTTTTATTCCTTTTGCGGCGCATATATGGTGCTGTTCGGCGTATATTTTGTCTACCGTTATGCGAATACCCTGAGTTTTACGGCAAAAGGAGTACTGGATCCGGCGTTGCTTTCGGGAAACGAAGGACTTCTTTTGACGGCGGCATTTTTCATGGTTTTGGGATTTTCCGTAAAGGCGGGAATGTTTCCGTTTCACGGCTGGCTGCCGGTAGCGCATCCGGTGGCTCCGGCCCCGGCATCTGCGGTTTTATCCGGTATCATCGTCAAAGCGGGTGTGCTGGGCATTGTCCGGGTGGTGTATTTTATATTCGGGGCTGATTTTTTGCGGGGAACATGGGTGCAGACGGCTATGCTGACGTTAAGTCTGACTACGGTATTTATGGGATCCATGCTTGCCTACATTGAGAAAGGGTTGAAAAAGCGGCTTGCCTATTCCACGGTCAGCCAAGTATCTTATATCCTGTTTGGCTTATTCCTGCTGGATCCCGCCGGTTTGACCGGATCCCTGTTACATGTGGTATTCCATGCGTTCATCAAATGCGGACTTTTTCTGTGTGCCGGGGCCTTTATTTTCAAGACAGGCAAACATACTGTCGGTGAATTGACTGGAATCGGAAAGGAAATGCCGGTCACGGTCTGGTGTTATACGCTTTGCAGTCTGGCGTTGATCGGGATTCCCCCAGCCAGCGGATTTATCAGCAAGTGGTATTTGTGTGTGGGGGCGTTCCATGCGAAGCTGGCGGCGTTTTCGTGGCTGGGGCCCGTGGTGCTTTTAGTGAGCGCGCTGCTGACGGCGGGGTATTTGCTTCCTGTTACCATCCGGGGATTTTTGCCGGGGGCGGATTATGACTATGGCTCGCTGGTAAAAAAAGAGCCGGTGAAAATGATGCTGGCGCCGCTGGTCATACTGGCAGCGTTGGCGTTTGTCCTGGGGGTTGTACCGGAAGCGTTGATCCGGAATTTTTCTGCGGTTGCCGCGCAGATGATGTAGGATGGAGGTTGAGATGAATCCAGTGATGATGCTGGCAGCGGTTTTGCTGCCGATTATCGGAGGCGCGTTGGTGATGGCGCTGCCGTTTAAAAAAAGGCTTCATATGGAGATCTATCTGGAAGTCTTGGTGCTTGCCACAAGTATTTTGGTATGGGCCATCCTCGCGGAAGGCCCCGGGGAACGTTTTCCCATCGTCAAGTTTGTGCATAACTTGTCGCTGTCTTTGAAACTGGACGGCTGCGGCATGGTTTTTGCGGGGCTTGTGAGCGCGTTATGGCCGCTTGCGATGCTGTTTTCCTTTGAGTATATGAAAAAAGAGGAACATGAAAAAGTTTTTTTCATGTTTTATACGATGACCTACGGGGTTACACTGGGCATTTCCTTTGCGGAGGATATGCTGACAATGTATTTTTTCTATGAACTTCTGACGCTGGTTACGGTGCCGTTGGTGCTGCATACGCTGACAAGGGAAGCGATCCTGGCATCGAGAAAATATTTGTATTATTCGCTGGGCGGCGCGGCTTTTGCTTTTATCAGCTTGGTTTTTTTGCTTGTATACGGGAGCAGTTTGGATTTTTCGTATGGGGGCGTACTGGTGACGGAAATGACGGCGGGAAAGGAAAACACGCTGCTTGTCGTCTATGTGATGGCGTTCCTGGGATTTGGCGTGAAGGCGGCGGTTTGCCCGTTTAACGCCTGGCTTCCGCAGGCGGGTGTGGCTCCCACGCCGGTGACGGCCCTGCTGCATGCGGTTGCGGTGGTAAAGGCGGGGGCGTTTGCGATTATCCGGCTGACGTATTACAGCTTCGGAACGGATTTTTTGGCCGGGAGTTGGGCGCAGAAAGCGGTGATGGGAATCGTCATTTTCACCATTGTGTACGGATGCAGCCGTGCGGTGAAGGAGACGCATATCAAAAGGAGGCTTGCCTATTCCACGATCAGCAATCTGTCTTATGTGTTGTTTGGGGTGACAATCATGACGCCGCTGGGGCTGGCGGGAGCGTTTACCCATCTGGTTTTTCACGCGGTCATGAAGATTTGTTCCTTTTTCTGCGCCGGGGCGATTATGCATCAGACGGACAAACATTATGTTCATGAACTGAACGGCTTGGGGAAAGAGATGCCTGCCGTATTCGGGACTTTTACGGTATCTTCCCTTGCCCTGATGGGGGTTCCGGGATTGTGCGGGTTTATCAGCAAATGGAATTTGGCGAATGCGGCCGTGATGAGCGGTAATGCGATGGCCTATGTGGGAATCGGGGCTTTGCTGGTTTCGGCGCTGCTCACGGCGATTTATATGCTTTCGATTGTGGTTCGGGCGTTTTTCCCGCCGACAGAATTTGACGAGGCAGGGACAAAAGAATACCGGGATCCGAACTGGCTGATGCTGACACCGCTTTTTGTTTTCGCGGCGGCCATGCTGTTTTTTGGCCTGTATTCGGCTCCGATTGTGCAGTTTTTTACGGACATTTCCAACGGGGTAATGTGAGATGGGAAAAGATACTATTTTGCTGGCGCTTTTGTGTATTCCTTTTATTGGAGCGGGGATTTCCTACGGGATTGGTAGAAGGAGTAAGGAAAAAAGGAATCTGTTTGCGGAACTCGTCGTGATTTTGGAGTGTTTGGTTTTCTTTGTATTGTTTGTGCTGTTTTTTGTGGGACAGCGGGACGGGTTTCGGCAGATGTATCTGAAGGTATCCGGATTTGGAATGGGGCTTCACCTGTGCCTGGACGGTTTCCGCAGCCTTTATTGTTTTGTGGCGGCGTTTATGTGGATGATGACTACCCTGTTTTCGCGGGAGTATTTCGGGCATTACCGTAACCGTAACCGGTACTATAGCTTTGTGCTATTGACCTTTGGCGCAACGGTGGGCGTGTTTTTGTCGGCAGACTTGTACACGACTTTCATTTTCTTTGAGATAATGTCCTTCACTTCCTATGTCTGGGTGGCGCAGGATGAGTCCCGGGATGCGCTGCGCAGTGCGCAGACGTATTTGGCGGTGGCGGTGATCGGCGGATTGGTAATGCTGATGGGGCTGTTTCTTCTGTTTGATCTGTTTGGGACGCTGGAAATCAGCGAACTGGGCAGACGGGTTATTTCCGTGCGTGCGGCGGCGGCCATGCCTTCGGCGGATGCGGCGGCATGGAATCTTTATAAAGTAAAGCTGTATGCGGCAGGGGGCTGCCTGCTGTTTGGTTTTGGCGCGAAAGCCGGTGCTTTTCCACTGCATATCTGGCTGCCAAAGGCGCATCCGGTGGCGCCTGCGCCTGCGTCCGCGCTGTTATCCGGCATTCTGACAAAAACCGGTATTTTCGGCATTATTGCGGTGACTTCCTCCCTGTTTTTGTATGACGGAAGATGGGGTGCGCTGGTACTTCTGTTGGGAACGGTCACGATGGTATGGGGGGCGGTTCTGGCGGTGTTTTCCGTGGATCTAAAGAGGACGCTGGCTTGTTCCTCCGTGTCCCAGATCGGTTTTATCCTGACCGGAATCGGGATGATGGTGCTTTTGGGGACGAAAAACGGGATTGCGGCGCGGGGAACCCTGCTTCACATGGTCAATCATTCCCTGTTTAAACTGGTACTGTTTATGGCTGCAGGGGCGGTCTTTATGAATCTTCACAAACTGGATTTAAACGAAATCCGGGGATTTGGCAGGGGCAAGACTTTTCTGATGCTTGCTTTTTTGGCGGGGGCGTTGGGAATCGGCGGCGTACCGGGATTTTCCGGATATATCAGCAAGACGCTGCTGCATGAAGGAATTGTGGAATACCGGGAGTTTTTGAGGGAAGGCGGAAAAATCGTGGCAGATAATACGTTCACCCAATTTTTCACATCCGGCACATGGGCAGCGGCCGTGGAATATCTGTTTTTATGCAGCGGCGGACTGACGGTGGCATATATGGCCAAACTTTTCATAGCGATTTTCGTGGAGAAAAACATGGATGCCAAATTGCAGGAAAGCTATGAGGCCATGGGAAAAAGATGCATGAGCCTGCGCAGCCGGATTGCGATTGGGGCAAGCGCCGTATTGATTTTGCTTCTGGGGGTTTTGCCCCATCAGCTGATGGACAATATAGCGGCCTTGGGTGAGGGATTTTTGGGCAGCAGCGGCGTTGCAAAAAACGTTTCGTTTTTTGCTTTTTCCAATATGAAGGGGGCGCTGATTTCCCTTGCGGTGGGTGCGCTGGTGTATGTCGGCTTTGTTCGGACGCTGTTGATGAAAAAGCAGGGAGAGGGCAGGGTGTACGTAAACCGCTGGCCGGCATGGCTGGATTTGGAGAATCTGGTATACAGGCCGGTTTTATGTACGGTGTTACCGGTGATCGGCGGTTGTGTTTCCCGCTTTTTGGATCGGCTTTTGGATACCGTCATTGTTATTTTGCGCAAAACCGTCTATAAAGACAGTCCGATTCCCCATGAACTGGAGGAAGGGAACCAAGTTACCAATGCCGTGGGAGGATTTTTGGACGCTGTGGAATTGTTTTTCCATAATAAAACGGATCACCGCCATAAATTGGCGATGTTCTATGAGGATTTGTCCGAGAACAGCATGATTATCGGCAGAAGCCTTTCCTTTGGCTTGTTTATGACCTGTATCGGGCTGATCCTGACGCTTTTGTATCTGCTGGTGTAAAAAAGCGGATACAGGCTTGTTTGAATGCGCAGACTTTGGGTAAGGTTTCAGGAGGAAATTTTGCCCGGAGCCTGCGTTTTATTTCCGCGGGAAATGCGCCTCCGCTGCCGCCTGCCCCCCCCGGTTTGGCCCTCCCCCGTGAAAGGAAACGAACCGTATCCGGTGTATCCGTATACGGTAACTCATCTTTGACATAATGCCGAAAAGAAGGTAGAATATGGTAATATGATAATGGGAGGTTGGCGTGAACAGAAAATATTTGGATATCAATGTATATGAAGCGCTGCAGCAGCGCCTGGCTTATATTTTTCAGGAGTTCGATAATATTTATGTATCTTTCAGCGGGGGAAAGGACAGCAGTTTGCTTTTGCACATCCTGATGGACTATATGAAGGAGCATAAAATACGAAAGCGGATCGGCGTGTTTCACCAGGATTTTGAGGCGCAGTATAAAGTCACAACGGAATACGTGGAAAAGGTATTTGATATGTACCTGTCCCGGATAGAGCCGTATTGGGTATGTCTTCCCATGGCGGTGCGCACCGCTATGAGCAGTTATCAGATGTATTGGTATCCATGGGACGATAAAAAACAGGATATTTGGGTCAGACAGCTTCCGCGCAAGCCATACGTCATCCATATGGGAAGAAATCCTTTTCAGCTGTATAAATACAAAATGCTGGAGGAAGATCTGGCAAAGCAGTTTGGCAGATGGTTCCGCCAAATTCACGCCAACCGCAAGACGGTGTGTCTGTTGGGACTTCGGGCGGAAGAGTCTTTGCACCGGTATAACGGGTTTTTGAATAAAAAATATGGGTATGAGGGGCACTGTTGGATTTCCAAGCAGTTTAAGGATGTATGGACAGCGTCTCCGATGTATGATTGGGCCATTTCCGATGTGTGGACGGCCTATTACCGGTTTGGGTATCCTTATAACCGTTTATATGATTTGTATTATAAGGCCGGGTTAAAACCGGCGCAAATGCGGGTCGCTTCCCCGTTTAACGATTACGCGAAAGAGGCGTTGAACCTATATCGGATTTTGGAGCCGGAGACATGGACGAAATTGGTGGGGCGCGTGCAGGGGGCGAATTTTACTTCCATTTACGGAAGGACAAAGGCGATGGGATACCGGGACGTAAAGCTTCCGGAGGGGCATACCTGGCAGTCTTACACGATGTTTTTGCTGGATACCCTGCCTGTTAAACTGCAAAACAATTACCGGAAGAAATTCCAGACCTCCATGGACTTTTGGCATAAAACGGGGGGCGGGTTGTCGGAAGAGACGATTCAGGAATTGCGTGACCACGGCTATCAGATTGAGTTAAACGGAGTGTCCAACTATACGCTGGATAAGAAATCGAGGGTCGTTTTTAAGCAGGATATTCCGGATGATACGGATGATATTAAATCCACTAAGGATGTGCCTTCCTGGAAGAGAATGTGTTATTGCATATTAAAAAACGACCATCTTTGCAGATTTATGGGGTTTGGGCTGATGCGTGAGGACAAGAAACGGATGGAACTGATCAGGGAAAAGTATCAGGGGATGGAGGGAATTGAATGAGGGAGCAGAGTCCGGTATACAACATTATCCGGGTACCGATTGAGAAAATTGAACCCAACAGCTATAATCCAAACGCGGTGGCGCCGCCGGAAATGCGGCTGTTATACGACAGCATCCGGGAGGACGGCTATACCATGCCAATCGTATGTTATTATGACAGAAAACGGGACGTATATATTATTGTGGACGGTTTTCACCGCTATCGCGTGATGCGGGACTATCCGGATATATACCGCAGGGAAGAGGGAAAACTTCCGGTGTCCGTGATCAATAAACCGTTAGACCAGAGAATGGCCAGTACCATCCGGCATAACCGGGCGCGAGGCTCCCATGATGTGGAATTGATGAGTAATATTGTCCGGGAACTGCATGAGATCGGCAGAAGCGATGTGTGGATTTCCAAGCATCTGGGAATGGACCGGGATGAAATCCTGCGGCTCAAACAGATCACGGGACTGACCGCATTGTTTCGGGATACGGAATTCGGAAAGGCATGGGCGCCGGAGGGCGGGGAAGAAAAATAGACTGCGGTTTATCGTTTTGCAAAAAAAGGAAAGGGAAGCCTGATAATCCCTTTCCTTTTTTTCCGGATTAAATGACATTGGCGGTAACGGTCTGTTTCCAGCTGTTAAAACTCACATGCTTTTGACCAAATTTTGCCCCGTTCCCGTGGAAATCCAGCGGTTTTTCTTCCAACTCCTCGATGACGGTAATATTTCCCTCATAAAGATCCTGCAGCCGTTCCATACAGCTTTTAATCCGCTGTATCAGCCCGCCCAGCCGGATAT
>DERU01000271.1:8374-8777 GCA_002361095.1 Lachnospiraceae bacterium UBA3332 | reverse complement strand
CGCCCAGCCGGATATCCTGCACATCAAAACCGTGAGGTTTATTTTCGGTGAACCATTGTTTTTTGAAACGGGTATAAAAAAGTCCGGTTCTGGCAAGTAACGTCCGGTATTCGTCGATCAGGCCTTTTAAAGCTTCCCTGTCGCGGGATGCATAAATTTCCCGGGTTTTTGCACTTAGTTCCGCCTTGCAGGAAAGCGTTTCGCACAGCGCTTTGGCTGTTGCGAAAAGATAGCCCCACTGGGGATGGTTTTCCCATTTGGCAAGTCGTTTTGCGCAGCCGGCATACCGGCCGTTTTCCCCTCCTGTGAGAGTGGAATTGACAAGACCTGTGAAACAGTCATTGTAAAGCAGATATTTCTCGGCATCGCAGATCTCGTCGGTTTTGCCGCCGGGGGTGTCCGG
>DERU01000271.1:2230-8126 GCA_002361095.1 Lachnospiraceae bacterium UBA3332 | reverse complement strand
GGGGTGTCCGGCAAATCCAAAAGCATGAAATCGTCAAAGGAAATACCGAATTTTTCCCCGAATTTCTGCCGGATATTCTGCATATCGGAATTGCCTTTCGCCAATTCCGACGCATAAAAGAGAGACGGCAGCAGAGAGAAACGGGGGCATTCCGCGCCGTCGTCGCCCCACATGGTAAGGAAGACATCCTGAATGCCATGTTCCTGACAACTGGTCAGGGCGGCGCAGGCAGCGTTCATGCTGTAGCCGTTGTGGGGGGCGAAACCGGTCCAACTCCACAAACCGCCCGCAAACCAGGTCCCCGCTTTGATTTTTTCGTGGGAGGTAAGCATTCTGTCGTAGCGTTCCTTTTCTGTGGAGTAATAGTCCCAGTAAATAAGCGTTACATTATCCGGAATCTGCTCCCGGACGGATTCTTTGATGTGGGCTTCCCTGGCATAATAATCGCCGCCGGTGGCGAGACGGAAGAACATGTCCGACCACATGGCAAGGGTAAACCCGTATTTTTTACCGATTTCGGAAACCTTTTTAATATGTTCCACCAAAATCTGGGAGCGGTCGGAGTCGCCGTGCAGATCGTAGTATCTGCCGCGGCCAATCATATGGGCTTCGTCCATGCCGATGTTGATGGTGCGGCTGGTAAAACATTTGGAAATGGAGGCAAACATGCTGTCGATGAGTTCGTATACCGCATCGTCACCGGCCAGCAGAATATCCGCAGTGTCTACATGGGGCGCATACTGCGGCCACCGCACAATGGCGTTTAAATGGGCCAGCGTTTGGATACAGGGAATTAATTCCATTCCCTTTTGCGCGGCATAGCGGTCGATTTCCTGCAGCTGCGCCTGGGTATAACGACCGCGCATGTAGCCGAAATAGGGGTGGTTATCCACCTCATAAGTATCCTCCGTGTACAAAAGAAGTGTATTGTACCCCAGATCTGCCGTGATGTCGATCCATTTTTTCAGACTGTCCGGATTCATGACCGCGTTGCGCGAACAGTCCAGCATGGTTCCGAAACGCCTGAAACAAGTTTTGTTTTCCATTCCGTTCTCCTTTTGTTTTTCATATTTGGTATATAAGGTGAAGTTAGGAATTCCTCCTCTTTTGGCGTTGGAAAGCAAAAATATTTTGTGTGATTTTATTTTCTACATCCTCGGTCATTTCCAAAAACCGGCATCCGTATTCAAACTTGGCATCCTCTTTCTCAATGATACGCAATACCTGACAGAACATGGCGGACGGCGGACGGTCTTCCAACAGCCTCACTTTTAATAAAAATTTATCGTCTTTATAATATTTAAATTCCGATCCGATGCACGCTCCGCCTACACTGATGTTGAGCAGCCGGCAGGGCTTTTCCCCGGCGGAAAAGCCGCTGAATGTGGTAGCGGTTGCCTCAATATCCGTACTCAGCCGGAAAAACGCACGGTCATTCCCGGATCTTGTGACACACAAATCTTCCACTTGCCAGATGTGGTTTGGCCTGGGGCAAATGGTTCCTTCCATATATATGGCTTTTCGCTCATGGTCGTTATAACCGCGGATGTGTACATGAACCGGTTCCGTCTCTTGGGGAAGCGTGGCCTCGGAATACTGGTGTAGTTCTGCCGTGTTTTGGTGCAGATTCATCAGTTTTGCTACAAAAAGGAGACGTCCGTCCGGAGCGGTAACTTCAACCCTAATACCGGAAGCGATTCTGAGATCGGCCGTATCGGGAACTTTTTCGCTGCTCGTGTTTTCAGGGGTTTTGGAACCTTTTTTAAATAAGTCCAGTAATTTCATGAGAGATCTCCCTTATTTTTCACGCCATTGCTTCATGGACTCGTTCGCCCATACAACCCTGTTGCGCCCGAATTTCTTGGCATCGTAAAGCATAGTATCCGCAATTTTTAAATAAGCGTCGTAGGAAGATTCGACTTGGGGAACGACGGTGACGCCCCCAACACTGATCGTGACCCATTCCGTTGCGGACGGGTTGTGGGGAATGTGGAGATCCTCCAGCGCCTGCCGGATGGTCTTCATATGCGCAAAGGCCTTCTCGGCATCGTCGCCCATAAGCAGCGCAACAAATTCTTCCCCTCCATAGCGGGCACAAAAATCTGTGCTGCGCTGCAGATAGGAGGAAAGGGTATCGGCTACGGTGGCAATAACCTTGTCCCCGGCGGGATGGCCGAACGTATCGTTATATGCTTTAAAATGGTCAATATCAAACATACAAATGGAAAACGGTATTTGCAGGCGGATACATTTTTTCCATTTTATTGTGCTTTGATGGTCGTATTGCCATCTATTTGCAATTCCGGTCAATTGGTCGGTCATGGACTGGAATTCTACCTGTTTGCGCAGCTGATATAATTTAATATGTGTATGAACCCTTGCCTTGACAATCAGGGGATGGAACGGCTTGGCTATGTAATCAACCGCACCCAGCGTAAGGCCGCGTTGTTCGTTTTGGATGTCGGAAAGGCTGGTAATCAAAATGACGGGGACATTTTGGGTGATAATTTCTTCCTGCAGCTTTTTAAGCAGCATAAATCCGTCCATGTCTGGCATGACCACATCCAGCAGAATCAGGGAAAAATCCCCGGAGGCGGCATAGGAAAGCCCGTCCTGCGCGGTTTGGGCAATGGTGATATCATAATCTTCGTTCAGGATGGACTTTAGCTTAGCTGCCTGTACGGGACTGTCGTCTACGATCAGAATTTTTTCCATATCTATTTTCTCCATATCAACGCTCCTCGCTTGTGTCTTTTGTTTATTATACAGCCCCTGCGCAAAAAAGACAATGTTATTTTTGGCCTTTGCGGTATGTTACAGGAGTCATTCCCATGGTTTCCAAAAATATCCGGTTAAAGCTGCGCTGGCTGTTAAATCCTGCGTCCGCCCAGACTGCGGTGAGGGGCATGTCCGTTTCGCGTATAAGCTGTAGGGCATGTTCCAGGCGGATGCGGTTGACATACTGTCTGAAAGACATCTGCAGACGGGCCGAAAACGTGTGGGAGAGATAGTATTTGTTGACATGCAGTTTTTGGGCGATGAGATCCAATGTCAACGGCTCTTGGAAGTGTTCCATGATATAACGGACAAGACGTACCGCAAGATCCGTCCCCTGCGCCTGTCGGTTTCTTTCCAGTCCTAGCAGGGGGATAAGGAGAACTAACAGCAATTGTACCCAAGCCGCACATAGGGAAATGTCGGCGTTTGGAGGCGGCGCACTTGGGGCTTCAGCGGGGCAAAGAATATCATAGAGGCGTTCCATTGCCAAAGCCGCATCCGGCGGTATGGTTTGCCGGGACAGAAAAGGAACCGACGGGCTGTATTTTTGGATGGTCTGCAGATGGGATCCGGCCAGGGAACCATGAAAAATAAGAAGGCGGGAACGGTTATGGGCGGGGGAACGATAACTGTGTATCTGCTGGGGGAAAATAACGGCCCAGTCCCCACAGGACAACCGGTTTTGCTGCTGCATGACCTGGACGTCAATATAGCCTTTCCGTACAAAAAGGATTTCCATATGGCTGTGCAAATGTTCCGGAAATTCCAAATCATCAATCTCGGAAATTTGAATGGAACGTTCCTTGTTTTCATAAAACGGATTCATTTTGCCTCTCTCCATAAGAGCAATATTTGTCTACAAGTTTTCCTGATATGACGATCATTATACTACCAAAGATGTTATACTGTAAATATGAGAAACCAGAAAAGCACGGAAATCAATTTTGCGGCCGGGACGGAAGGGCATGGGCGGCAGGAGGGACAACGGCCCTTTCCGGGGATGCTCCCGCCCGAAAAACACGTAGCAGTCCATAGGGCCGCAAAATCGATTTCCGTGCCAGAAAAACGGCAAAAGGAGAGAAACGATATGGAAAAAAAGAAAGTTTTGATTTTTCAGGGAGGCTGGGACGGCCATGAGCCGCAGCTGGTAGCCAAACGGTTTGCAGGGCTTATGGAAAAGCACGGTTATACCTGTGAGATTCATGACAGCCAGGAGCCTTTGCTTGACGGGGATTATGTAAAAGGGTTTGACCTGATCGTTCCCTGTTGGACCATGGGCAGCATTGAGGCCAAAGCAAGGGAGAACATTGTCAAGGCAGTGGCCGCCGGAAGCGGTCTGGCAGGCTGTCACGGAGGAATGTGTGATGCGTTCCGGGAAGATGTGGAATGGCAATTTATGACCGGAGGACAGTGGGTCAGCCATCCCGGCGGGGACGGCGTGCGCTATCAGGTACATATCCATCGGGGTTCCAGCCCCATTGTGGAAGGGCTGGAGGATTTTGAGGTATGCAGCGAACAATATTATCTGCATGTGGATCCGGCCGTGGAAGTACTCGCCACCACCAGATTTCCGGTGGTGCCCTATTACCATATTTCCAACAAGCCCGTGGATATGCCGGTAGCCTGGACAAAATTCTGGGGAAACGGAAGGGTATTTTATAATTCCCTCGGCCATCATGACGATGTGTTTGAGAAGTCCGTCCAGGCACAGACGCTGATGGAGAGGGGAATGCTTTGGGCGGCGCAGGGAAAGCAGTATGCGCTGGAGAATGGGCTTTCCACGGAAAAATTTGAAAATACGGCTAAAATGTATTAAGGAGTGTACAGGAATATGGAAAAAGTAAAAATCGGTATTCTGGGATTGGGCGCAATCAGCGGCATTTATTTAAAAAACCTGACGGAATTGTTCCGGGAAGTGGAGGTTGCCGGGGTTTATGATCTGGTTCCGGAAAAGATGGAGGCGGTAAAAGCGGAATATGCCGTCGGCAAAACCTACGGTTCCATGGATGAACTTTTGCAGGATCCGCAAATCGAGATCGTCTTAAACTTGACAAGGCCCTTTGAACATTATGAAACCACCAGGGCGGCGCTGCTTGCCGGAAAACATGTCTATAGTGAGAAACCGCTGGCGGCGACCTACGGGGAAGGAAAAGAACTGGTCAGGCTTGCTGCGGAAAAAAATCTGATGCTGGGCGGCGCGCCGGATACCTTTTTGGGCGCGGGAATCCAGACCTGTAGGAAACTGATTGACGCAGGCTTTCTCGGGAAACCTATCGGCGCCAGCGCCAGAATGATCTGCCATGGACACGAAAGCTGGCATCCTGCGCCGGAGTTTTATTATCAATATGGGGGCGGTCCTATGATGGATATGGGGCCCTATTACCTGACGGCATTGGTAAATCTGCTTGGCAGGGCGCAGGGACTTACGGGGGTGACATCCAAAAGCTTTGAAAAGCGGATTATTACCAGCAAGCCGCATTACGGACAGAGCGTGGAAGTGGAAGTACCCACCCATGTAAACGGCATTATCCGGTTTGAAAGCGGCGCGGTAGCTACGGTTACGACTACTTTTGACGTATATTATGACACGCAGGCTTCCTTGGAAATATACGGGACAAAAGGTACTCTGCGCGTGCCGGATCCCAATTGCTTTGGAGGGCCTATACAGCTTTTGCGGCCGGAAGAGGGACAATTTAAGGACATGCCGCTGGCTTTTGATTATCGGGAGAACAGCCGGGGACTCGGTGTTGCGGATATGGCAAAGGCGCTGCGGACGGGAAGGGGTATGCGGGCGGATTGCAGACAAACCCTGCATGTTCTGGAAATCATGACTGCTTTTGAGAAGAGCAGCCGGGAGGGAAGGTTTGTGACGCTGGAAAGCCCGTATGAGCGCGATATGGCGATGGGGGAGGACAGCGTGCGGGGCATACTGGACTGATTTGTCCGTCCCGTTGTGTTTACGGCAGGCAGCGCGGAAACGGAGTAAAAATGAAAATCGCCCGCGCAGCTGCGCACCCGCCCGGAGATTAAAAAAACGCCGCGACTGCGGCGTTTTTTTAATCGAAGCGACGTGATTCGAACACGCGACCTCTGCGTCCCGAACGCAGCGCTCTACCAA
>DERU01000271.1:0-1879 GCA_002361095.1 Lachnospiraceae bacterium UBA3332 | reverse complement strand
AAACTGAGCCACGCTTCGATTGCTTTAGCAAGCTATATAATCATACAAAATAATTTGAAAAAAGTCAATCCTTTTTCCGCAAAAAGAAAGAAATTCAATAACAGTTCAGTTCCAATGGCAGCAGCTTAAGGCGGGAGGCAGGCATTGCCTAAACGGTCAAGGTGGTCCATTTTGTACAGTCCCATATGCCGGTGGCTAGACCTGCATAGAAATCCGGTTCATGGCAGACCATGAGGATACTGCCTTTATAAGCCAGCAATGCTCTTTTTAATTCCGCTTTGGCCTCCACATCAAGATGATTGGTAGGTTCGTCCAAAACCAATACGTTGGAAGCTTTGTTGAGCAGTTTGCACAGGCGCACCTTTGCCTGTTCGCCGCCGGAGAGGACTTTTACCAGACTTTCAATGTGCTTGGTAGTGAGCCCGCATTTTGCAAGCGCGGAACGCACTTCGTATTGGCTGTACGCAGGAAATTCCTTCCAGATTTCCTCAATACAGGTGGTGGATATGTCAGGATCCGTTTCCTGTTCAAAATAGCCGATTTCCAAATAATCGCCCTGCTCTACGATGCCGGACAGTGGAGGAATCAGACCGAGAATGCTTTTTAAAAGGGTAGTTTTACCGATGCCGTTTGCCCCTGTGAGGACAATTTTATCTCCACGCTCCATCGCAAGGGCAAGGGGGGAAGAAAGGGGCTTGTCATAACCGATCACGAGGTCTTTCGTCTGGAAAATATAGCGTCCCGGTGTGCGTGCTTCTTTGAAATTGAATTCCGGTTTCGGCTTTTGGGAGGAAAACTCGATTACGTCCATTTTGTCCAGCTTTTTTTGACGCGACATGGCCATATTGCGGGTAGCGACGCGCGCCTTGTTACGCGCAACGAAATCTTTTAAGTCTGCAATTTCCTTTTGCTGCTTGTTGTAGGCCGCTTCCAGCTGCGCTTTTTTCATTGCGTAAACTTCCTGGAATTTATCGTAATTTCCCACATACCGGTTCAGCGCCTGATTATCCATATGATAAATGAGGTTGACCACACTGTTTAAGAAAGAAATATCGTGTGAAATCAGGATAAAGGCGTTTTCATATTCATTCAAGTAGCGTTTCAGCCAGTCTATATGCTCCTTGTCCAGATAGTTGGTGGGCTCGTCCAAAAGGAGAATGTCCGGTTTTTCCAACAAAAGTTTGCCCAACAGCACTTTTGTCCGCTGTCCGCCGGAAAGTTCGGACACGTCCCTGTCAAAACCGATCTCGGCAAGCCCCAGGGCGCGTCCGACTTCTTCCACCTTTGCGTCGATCATGTAAAAATCGTGCATGGACATTAAATCCTGCAGCGTTCCCGCTTCATCCATCAGTTCCTGCAGACGGGCCGTGTCAGCGTCTCCCATTTGTTCGTAAATCAGGTTCAGTTCCTGTTCCATTTCCAGCAGAAAGTCAAAGGCGGATGTCAGGACAGAGCGCACGGTCATGCCCTTTTGCAGGGCGGTGTGCTGATCCAGATAGCCTACGCGTACTTTTTTGGCCCATTCTATCCGGCCTTCATCGGGCTGCAGCTTGCCGGTGATAATGTTTAAAAAGGTGGATTTTCCTTCCCCGTTTGCACCGACTAATCCGATGTGCTCGCCTTTGAGCAGCCGGAAGCTGACATTATGGAAAATTGCCCTGTCGCCAAACCCGTGGGACAGGCTCTCTACATTTAAAATACTCATACGGCGCTCCGTTTTACAGTCAAAAAAGTTGCGGCCAAAACTGTCCGGCCTTTTCTATAGAGAGTATAACGGCAAACCGGGAATTTGGCAAGGGGGCATATTGCTTATCCACGGAAATCAATTTTGCGGCCGGGACGGGAGGGCATGGGCGGCAGGCGGGACAACGGCCTTTTC
>DERU01000054.1 GCA_002361095.1 Lachnospiraceae bacterium UBA3332 | reverse complement strand
TGCGGCGGCGGATTTTCATCCGCCGCCGTAAAAAATCATCCACAAAGCGTGAATGGGAGGCAAACCATGAATCAGGAACCTATGACTCTCTACAAGCTGATCATTCTCTATATCCTTGACAGGGTTTCTTTCCCGATTTCCATCGCCCAAATCAGCGACCTTGTCCTGGAAAAGGAATACACCAGTTTCCTCACCCTGCAGCAGGCGGTAAGCGAACTGAACGAGACAGGTCTGATCCTGTCAAAAACCCTTGCCAACCGCACCCAGCTGCAAATCACTGCGGAAGGGCGCAAAACCCTCTCCTATTTTGAAAACCGGATCAGTGATGCCATTAAAGAAGAAATACGGGAATACCTTGCAAAACATGAACTGGAAATGCGGGACGAATCCTCCATACAAGGCAGCTATTACCGGACCGTTGGCGGCGAATTTGAAGCGGAACTTACCGCCTCTGACAAGGGCGCCAATCTGGTATCCGTCCGCCTTACCGTACCGACGGAAGAACTTGCCGCGTCCGTCTGCGACAACTGGCAGAAATACAACGGCGAAATCTACAGCTATTTGACCGCAAAGCTTTTCTGAATTGCCTTACGCCGGTCTGGCGCGCCGTTCCTATTCCCAATCGGATTTCCCCAAAATTTCCCGGATGATCTGACCGTCCGTGTTTCCCAAATCCAGTCCCATCAGTCCGGCAATGGTTGCGCCCTCATCCCAGAGGGCGACTTCCCTTTCCACCCTTCCTGCCCGGATACCGCAGCCTTTAGCCGCAAAAAAAGTCTGGTAGGCTTCCCCGTGCGGCAGATACCCGTGGGTTCCCCGTATCCAATGCGCCTTTTCCTCTTCCACATGCCGGGCCGGTTGGCCAAAGCCGTCCAAAAATACCCAGCCCTCTTTGGCCTCTGCCATCATAAAGCAGTCCGGATCCGCCCCCAAAGTAGCGGCTTCCTTCGCGCTGTAAATCTGCCCGATACCGTAATCCTCCCGTTTCTGCAGATCTTCCATAAGTTCCCGTACCCGCCTCTGCAGCCCCAAATCCGTCCGCAGCTTTTTGTGCAGATACACATAACAGCTTCCGTCGCAGGATTTGGCTGCAGCCATCCAGTCAAAGATACGGCCGTTTTTCACCCGCAGCAACCCTTCCTGATGCAGGAAATAATTCGGATAAGCAATTTTTCCTGCATTTTTTTGGTAATGATCTCCCAACAGGAAAATGCAGGTTTCCTCCATCTTTCCGGTATCGGCCAGCTTCTTTAAAATTTCCCCCAGCCTTCTGTCATGCCGTTTTAGCGCCGCCTCCACCTCTTTGTGGCGGACACCGTACCTGTGCCGGGCGGCATCCACGTCGGTCAAATGCAGCAAAAACAATTCCGGCCGGTACTTCTCTATCGTATAAAGGGCGGCGGCCTGTATGAAATGATCCAAAGCGGGCTGGCGGATACCATCCCGCAAATGTCCGAATTTTCCGTTTACTTCCAGCTGGTAGCAAAGCGGCCCGTTCACGGCATTTAAAAAAATCTGATTCTGCCAGCGTCTTGTCACCATGATTTCCGGAACCGCATAGTCAATTTTGCTCCCCCCGGTCACAGGCCACAAAAGTGCCGCCGTCCGCAGCCCTTTCTTTTTTGCCTCGTCATACAGCGTGGTGGAACGAATATATTTCCTTTTATAAAGCCAATCCGGTCTTTCCCGCCCCGGCTGCAGCTTTGTATTATTGACGATTCCATGATTTTTGGGCATTCTCCCGGTGACGATCGACGTATGCGCCGGATAGGTCAAAGAAGGATAGACGCTGTTTACATGGTCGCACAGGGCCGCGTTTTCCAAAAAACAGCGGAAATTCGGCAAAGACTGTAAAACCGGCAAATCCTCCCTGCCCACCGCGTCAAAGGAAATGACCATCACCCTATTTGGTTTCTTCACGCTTCGCCTCCTGTTTGATGCGTCTCATATGTTCCCGTATTTTCTGCTCGTATCCGTTACCGGTAGGACGGTAAAACTCCTTCCCGGTCAATTCATAGGGGAGATATTGCTGCTCCACATAGTGGTTCGGATACTCGTGGGCATATTTATAATCCAGCCCGTGTCCCAGCTTTGCCGCCCCCTTATAATGGGCATCCTGCAGATGGGGCGGAATCGGAAGGTTTCCCGTCTCCTCCACCGTCCGCATCGCTTCCCCGATTGCGTTGACCGCCGCGTTGCTCTTGGGCGCGCAGGCCACATACGAAGCCGCGTGCGCCAAAATGATCTGCGCCTCCGGCATTCCGATGCGCTCCACTGCCAAAGACGCGTGAACCGCCACCTGCAGCGCCTGCGGATCCGCGTTTCCCACGTCCTCCGAAGCACAGATCATGATTCTTCTGGCAATAAACTTTATATCCTCCCCGGCATACAGCATCCGGGCCAAATAGTAAACCGCCGCATCCGGGTCGGAGCCCCGCATGCTCTTAATAAAAGCGGATATGGTATCATAGTGACAATCCCCTGTCTTGTCATACCGGACCGCCCGCTTCTGGATACATTCCTGCGCAACTTCCAGCGTGATGTGAATCTTTTGATCTCCGCTTCTCCGGGTCGTCAGCACCCCCAGTTCCACCGCATTGAGGGCATGCCGGGCATCCCCTCCCGCCATGTCGGCCA
The DNA here is from genome assembly GCA_002361095.1 of Lachnospiraceae bacterium UBA3332. Classification (GTDB taxonomy): domain Bacteria; phylum Bacillota; class Clostridia; order Lachnospirales; family Lachnospiraceae; genus Gallintestinimicrobium. The sequence continues at coordinate 2,141 of DERU01000054.1, read as the reverse complement.
AAAAACGCACCGCATCTTCCTCGATCACCGCGTCGTAAGCGCCCATTCCCCGTTCCTTATCGTAGACGGCACGGAGGATCAGTTCCCGGATATCCTCCTGTTCCAAAGGCTTGAGTTCAAACACAACAGAACGGGAGAGCAGCGCCCCGTTCACCTCAAAATAAGGATTCTCCGTAGTGGCCCCGATCAAAACCAGCGTTCCGTCCTCCACAAAAGGCAGCAAATAGTCCTGTTGTCCCTTATTGAACCGGTGAATCTCGTCGATAAACAAAATCGTCTTTTTCCCGAACATCCCCTGATTGTCCTTCGCCGCTTTGACCACCTCTTCCATATCCTTTTTTCCTGCCACGGTGGCGTTGATCTGGGTAAAAGCCGCGCTGGTGGTATTGGCCACCACTTTCGCAAGCGTGGTTTTCCCCGTGCCGGGCGGCCCGTAAAAAATAACGGAAGAAAGCTTGTCCGCCATAATCGCGCGGTACAAAAGCCTGTCCTTACCTATGATATGCCGCTGCCCTACCACCTCGTCCAGCGTGCGCGGCCGCAGCCGCGCCGCAAGGGGCGCTTCCTTCTCCCGGTTGGTTTCCCGCATATAGTCAAACAAATCCATCGCCGTCCCCCCTGCCTGCTTTACTCCTGAATCTCCATGTTCGGCCACACTTTTTCCACCAATTCATCGGAATAATGCGCATCCAAAAAAATTTCTGCCACCGTCTGCGCCTGCTTTCCCGCTTTGCGTTCCACATACCGCACCATCACCGCCGCAGACAAAAGCGCGTCGCAGACCATCAGCACAATCACCGCCCACGTGGCCACCTTCGCCCAGAGCGCCGGCAGCTTTTCAATCCAGCCGCTGATAACCGGATAGCAGATTTTTACCCATACCACGGACAAAAGCCCCCAGAAAATACAATACAGCAGATTTGTCCGGCCCCCGATATTGAAAGGCATCCAGCTGTAATCCCAAAATGTGGTTCCGAAAAAAACTTCCGTAAATACGCTGCACAAATATTCGTAAGCGCCTCCCAGCACAGCTCCGGCAAAAAACACATACCGGTCCTCTTTTCCCGAAAGCCGCTGCAGCACCACGGTCAGAAGTACCGCGCCAATTCCCCATACGATGGAAAACGCCCCGTATATCACACTGGAACGGCTCATCCAGACGCCGCCCGTCACCCTGCAGAACAGCGTCTCGATCAAATCACCTAAAAAGGCGCAAATGATGAATACCCAGATCAGCTTATCCAGACAGACCCCCCGGGCAAAAACATAATCCGCAGACTCCTCCCCCTGCCGCTCCTCCATATCCGGATAAGCGCGGTTGAGACGGTTCCACACCGCATGGTAAAGCTTCGCCCCCAATCTGCCCTGCACGGCAAGCTGCTCATTCTGCTGTACTTTCCGCGCCTCCAAAAGTTCCTCCTGCGTCTTGCTTTTATGCACTGCATACAGCACCGCCGCCAAGTCCAGCCCAAGGATCCCTAAAATAATACCGTCTGCCACCCGCAGTACAAATACGGGAATCAGACTGCTCACCGTAAAAATAAGGGGATGCACCAGCTGCGCCAAAAGCAGCACTGCCGCCGCTTTCCCCATCGCCAAAAGCAGTCCTTTGCGTTCGCCGCCGAACAATCCGTTTTTTTCATACTGCCACAGTCTCCTGCGCCAAATGCGCCGGGATAAATCCCCCGCCAGGTACTCCGTCACGGAAACTACCGCCAGCGTAAACAGATACCGGAGCAAAAAATGCTCCTGCAGCGTGGGCAGCACAAGAATCAAAATATCCACCATCACGCCGTACTGCAGGCAAACCGGAAGATCAAAAAATCCCCGGTTTGAAAAACGGCGGTCTTTCACCGCCACCACAATCACTTCCAGCACCCAGCCCAAAAATCCGTAAAATAGGAAATACGTCACCAGTTGCGTATAAGTATACTCCATAACCCCTGCCTTCTGCCGTCCAAACGGCCCTTCCCGCCACAACCCTTCCGTACATGAAACACGTCAAAAAAACACACGCGATACCCCAATTATACCCAATTGCCGACATATTGCAAGCCTGTCCGCCAAAATATCACGGAAATCCATTTTACGGCCGGTACGGGAGGGCACGGATGGCGGGAGGGACAATGGCCCTTTCCGGG
>DERU01000053.1 GCA_002361095.1 Lachnospiraceae bacterium UBA3332 | reverse complement strand
GCATGTTACCGACAGCATAAACGCTAAAATGCTGCACCTGGGCGATCACTTCTCCTCTTTCCGTATCATAATAGGAGCCTTTGAGCCAATCTACCTGGTTATTTCCTCCCACGTAAATCAACGCCACATGTTCCATCTTCTCATTTCTGGCCAAACGGTAAGGGGCGGACAATACAACCTTTCCGTTCGGGAAATTCACATTTTTCAAGCGTTTTTCCCGATAGCCCTGGTCATACACCTGAATATCAAAAATCGGCCTGGAACCCACCGCCTTTTTCGCCAGCGGGAACTGATCGGTCAGGGTAAAGGGCTTCACTACCAGCGTCACATCCCCATTGGTGGCAGAGAGAAGATCTTCCACCGCCTTGGTGTCCAAATCCATCTCCAGACGCTGTCCGCTGGAAATCTGCAAATCCGCGCCTTTATCCGCCAGCGTCTCCAGTACTTCCCGTTCCAATGTGACCGTAGATTCTTTATCCTCCACACTCACCGCCACGGAAAGGATGTCCTGATATCCGATACCCGAAAGTTCCGTTCCGGAAGCGGTCACTGTCTCCCCGCTCTCCAAATCCAGGGAAACGTTCCCTTCTTCCACATTTTGATCGTTCTCGCCATCCTCTTCATCCCCGCCGCCATTTTCATCCTGTTCCTCTTCCGGGTCTTCGTTTTCCGGATCCTCCTCCGCACGGGTATTTCGGCTGTCAACCACCACAGAACCATACAGAACGATCTTTCCGCCGCCGTCGCTCTCCAGCGCCAAAGACCCGTCTCCTTTGACCTCCAAAGAAGCATTCTTCTCTGTAAGGACACTGCCGCTAAGGGCGTTGCTCCCTCCCTTAAAGCGGTTCTCACCCTGCAGTTCCATCGACACTTTAGCATTTTGGCGCAATGTCAGGGCATAATCGTTTCCGGAAGGGGACAGCCATACATCATCCAGTATCAATTCCACCGATACTCCCTTTTCCACTGTGATGGACTGATCCAGGCTCTTACCGCCGCCGTATATATGGTAAGGTTTCTTCTCTCCCTGTTCGGGGCTAAATTCCATTCCGTCCTGTTCATAGCCGTCTTTAGTGAAAACCACGTTTCCGTTTTCCATCCGGATATCCCAGACGCTGCCCTTTACCACATTGTTCCCCGTAACTCCGCTGTTATCGGAAAGCTGGCCGCTATAGTCCGTGATCTCGCCTTCATTCAGAATCTGACCGTTCACATGCAGATCCCCATATACATAAATCGTTCCTGCGTTGGTACACTCCATATCCGCCGGAATAGTCAGTTCGCTTCCTTCCGGAACCAACAGCGTCTGATTTGCCTGTATATCAAGGGGATAACTCAGGATCTGTCTCCCCTGCACCTCTATATTGTCACCGGAAATGAGAATACCGCTCTCAAAAGTGAGGTCATGGGAAATCTCATCCGCATAGAGTAAACCGCCCTGCAAAAGAATCTGTCCGCATTTTCCCTTCTCAGGGGAAGCGCCCAAATCCACAGCCTGACTACCGCCCCGCGCCACAACACGGCCTCCCGCAAAAGTCAGGTCTCCGCAGTCCTGACCGCTGCCTGCGCCGATCCCTGCCCCTTTCATACCGCCGGTAGCGTAAACCGTACCGCTGGAAATCTCGACGCTTCCGCAAGGAGTGTCCCCATTGGAACCGATTCCCGCTGCCTGCGCACCTCCTGTGGCGTTTAAAATGTCCCTCTTTCCTCCGGATATGACCACTTTTCCTTCTTTGCCTACAAAAATACCGGGCTGGCGCATACCGCTCTTTAAAACGTTATCGCCTTTGATCGTCAAATCCAGCTGTGCGTCCTGCACATCCAGCGCGGCATTTTTTGTCACACGGACATAAATGCCATCCAGCGTAAGCTTGGCCTTAATACCGCTTTTAATCTGTATGGTATCGCTCGTGGTCTCCCCGGACACTGTGAGCGGCATTTCGGTCAATACAGTCAGTACATGATTTGCATAACTGTAGTCTGTCCCATAATTGCCGCCCTTGACTGTAAAATCACCGGTAGACCCGGCCGCATTTGCTTTTCCAAGACACAAAAAAACCCCCGCAAGCGTCATAACCGCTGCGGCAAGCCACTGCTTCATTTTGTATTTTTTCATGACTCCCCTTTTTCCCGTCCGTTTTCCAACAGTTTTTTGATATCCATAATGGAACCGCCGCCCATCGCCGCTTCCTGATTCGCCTGCGCCGCCTCCAAAAGTTCGGAACGCAGTACCTTGACCGTCGGCGGCGCGTCAATCGCAAGCTTCACCCAATCCGTCCCCACATCAGACACGGACACAATGATATCGCTGCCAATTACAATCGACTCTCCCTTTTTTCTTTGAAGGATCAGCATACTGCGTTCCCCCTTCCTAAAAATTCGGAAAGCGAATGCCGGAATTTATACGCTTTATCCTCCAAAATCACCTGCACGGCCTGTCTGGTCCCCGTATTGACCACAATGGGACACTTCATATTCACCGTACATTCCTCCATACTCTGCCGCATCACGCAGATCACATAGAAAGAAAGCGCCTTCTCCTCCATTGTTCCCAACGCCGCATAGTCTTCCTTTTTCAGAACAGGTTCATAATCGTTGTCCAGCTGGAACGGATTCATAATAACAAAGCATACATCCCGTTCCGTCACGCTTTGCAGACATAAAACGGTATCTTTTTCCTCCTCAAAAGGAATAGGCAGAAAGTCTTTTTGGCTTTCAAAGCCAAAAAGACCTTCCGAAAAGTGCACAATTTCATTTTCCTGGCATTCCATCTTACCATAATATAGGGTATTGATCTCCATAAAACACCTTTCTAAAATATCCGTTCAACAGCAAGACAATCCGTCTACACAACCACCTTAAGCTTTGACGTCCACATTCTGGCCCACAAACATCTCTCCGACGCTGGGCGGTACATAAAGCGGTTTGCCCACATATTCAATCTTTACATCCGGATATTGCGTAATGGAAAGTTCCACGTCGCCGGGAATGAACTCCACCTGTCCCTTGTCTACCATCCAGTCAAAGTTCAGTTTATCCATCTCATATTCAATCGTAAAATCCGGTTCTGTGGCAGACAACTCCACTGGAGCGGACGGAATGAATCCCAGCTTAAAAGCCCCGGTAGGCCGTGCAGTCCTCTGGGCTAAAATCTGATCAATCGTCTCGGCGCCTTCCCCGATCTGGGCCGAAACCATCAGTTTGCCCTCGCTTGCATACCGCGCGGTTGCACTGTATGCCGCCGTCAGGCCTTTGGTTCCGTTCTGCCTGATTGACGTCGCCACGGAAGGAACAACGGAATTGCGCGCTTCAAAAGTGTCGATGTTGAGTTTTACGGGATGGCTCTTAATATGCAGACCACCTTTATCCCTGCTGATCTCCAGTTCCGTCGTCCCACTCTGACGCTCCAGCCGTGCGTTCGTCACTTTTAATTCATAGTTAATCGGTATTGTCGTTATCTGCAATAGCTGTTCCACGTAATCACACCCCACTCCCTATTATTTCAGAAAATCCAGCAAAGAATTGGAAAGAATATTGGTCCCCACTTTTAACGCCGCATTGTACGTATAATCCGCCCAGGAATACTCCATAATGGCTTCCGCCGGATCCGCGTTCACCAAATTGTCGATTTCCGTCTGTAAGGACAGTTCACTGTCGGTCAGGCGTGTCTTGGTAGCCTCCAACAGATTGGTTCTCGTACCCAACGTACTGGCAAAGTCGTCGATATCCTTTGCCCGGTCCTTAAACTTCATCCAAAGCCTGCCGTAAGTCTCCCGGTCAAAATCCTCTCCCTTATCCAGCTGGTCTGCCATCATGCTGATCAAATCCACCACATTGTTGGGAAGATCCTGGTTATCGGGATCCTGGTCCATATCGAACCCGACCACATTGATACCCGGAATCGAAATATTAAACGCACTGGAAGAAACCACCTCATCCCGGTACGGATTGCCGTTTGCATCTGAACTTCCGGCACGTTCCGTAAAATCCAGGCCAAATCCTAAATCCATATAGACCTTCTCGTCGGACAGTTCCTTCAAACGATCCATATATTTCTGATACTCCGCATCCACATCCGCCTTCTGCTTATTCCACTCTATCATCTTGTCGTCGTACTCTCTGTCCGACTTGTTCGGCATCAGTTCATACGGTCTGCTCACCGGAATATCCCTGTAACACAACTTTCCGTCCCCATTGATGGTAAACGGAACTTCCATTCCTGCTTTACCGCCAAATACAAATTCATCACTGTACTGGGCGTTTAAACTACTCACAATCCCATCCCGGAGCGCCCGCAGGTTCTTCGCATACGTGATACGTCCGTCCGCACCGGTAGGGTCGTTCATCGCGCTGGTGGAATAATTCTCTCCGATATCCGTACAGGCATTGATAATCTGCATAACCGCATTTTCCTGTTCATCCTGCCGTGCCTGCACCTCATCAATACTGTTTATGTAACTCTGCGTCCGGATCAGCCTTCGTTCCAAATTGGAAGCAACCATCGCCGTACTGGGATCCTGCGAAGCATTGGTAATCTTCTTGCCGGACAGGATGGCGTTCCGCTTGGCGCTCAATCCACCCAGGTTACTCATCAGCGAACTCTGATAATTGCGCATAATTTGACTTGTGGTAATCCGCATATTAATCCTTCTCCTTCTATCATCTGCCAAAGCCCTTTAACCGGCGGCTCCGTCATTATCTGCCCACGATACCGGTATTGTTGATCAGTCTGTCCAGCGCCTCGTCCATGGTGGTCATCAGCCTCGCCGCCGCCCCATATGACTGGGCATATTTCAAAAGATCCATGACCTCTTCATCCAGATTCACGCCCATAACCGATTCCCTTGCATCCGCAGCCGCCTGCAGTACCAGTGTATGATTCTTTAACGCGCTGTCCGTAGACTTCTTATCAATTCCGTACTCGGTCTGAATATTGGCATATCCGGCCGGAAGCGTCCCTTTAAAGATAGAAATCAAATCCCCGCTGCCCGGATCCTTATAATCCGGATGAACGATGTCAATCTCTTTGGTGGAAAGGAAATCTTTCATCTGCAAAATATTATCGTTCGCCGTAGCGCTGGTATTGCCGAACGCCGCTTCCTTGGAAGGAATCAGCCTCGTCTTACCGCTCATCCAGTCGTCCGCGATTTTAATGTTCATGGCATTAATCGCCTCTCCCGCAACGGAAGATTCAAACAAATCCCCTCCCGCTCCGGTTATGGTAACGGGATTTCCGTTCGCATCCTCCACCGGGTTACCTTTCTCATCCAGCTGAATTCCCGGAACCATATACTGCTTGTTCAGGTCGTTCATCCCCGTAGCCAATGTATACACAAAAGCATCCAGCATCTTCTGATAATAGCCGATTCCGTTGATACCGCTGCCGTCAAACGCCCCTTCACAGTTAAGCATCTGCAGCTTGCCCTTTAAAACACCGTTGGAAAGCGCATCCTGCATCAAAGTTCCCACTGCCGCGCCGTTACTGTCCGTCACTCCATTGCCGTCCTTATCCTTGAGGGTAACGCCGCTCTTGGAACCGGCAACTGCAGGATCCGCAGGAACAAACTCCATCTGGTTATATTGGTCGTCGTCCACAAGGGAAATGGTAGAACCGTCCGGCTGTACCAGGCTGACCTTGAGGGTTTCCACTTCAAACTGTCCGCCCAATACCTTCTTCCCGATCTCGGTCTTGATGGGCAGCCATGTAGCCAATTCATCCAGCTTTAAATTCCGCTCATCCTTCAACTCCAGCGCGGGATCTCCCATTACCTGCGCATTCCGGATGGTCTCGTTGAGTTTGGCAATCTCCTTGATCGCCTCATTGATATCGGGAATGGTTTTTAGGGACATCTCTTCTTCCAGATCCTTGCGGATTCCTTCCAAATCCGTAGCATTCTGGTGGATATAATTTAAATACGTGGAAAATGTGGAACGTACCAAATTATCTTCGCCGCCCTGCCCGATACGCAAAGACAGTTCCTGCAGCTGTTTCACCACATCATCCAAGGCTTCCTGCATGCGGTTGGCATCCACATCATCAAAAATATCGCCGATCCGCTCCAGCGTCGTGGATCTGGCGTCCTCTGTTCCCAGCTTGGACAGCTGGCTGCGGTATGCGTTATCCAGATACGGATCCCGGATCTGGGATACCCCCGTCACCAATACACCCTGCCCCACCCTGGCGCCGTAAGGCATATGGTAAGCGCTGGGACCCGTAGGGCCGATGGCGATCTGATCCAATCTCTGCCGGGTATACCCTTCCGTATTCATATTGGTAATATTCTGCCCTGTGACATCCAACGCTGTCTGGGCCGCATTCAACCCCAGAAATGCCATGTTCAGTCCCGTAAAGGTAGAACGATGCATCGTCATGTTACAATTCCTCCTCTATGCCTTCCGGCTGGTAAAATGTGCCGCCTGTTTTTCCCTTTCCTGCCGATCATAGGAAGCCCTGTTCTCGGCCTGCCGGTTCGTCGTATGAATATTATTGCGCAGCAATTCGTTAATATCCTCACTCAAAGTTTTATATAGGCAAAACCGCCTCTCCAGTTCCTCATACAGAGGCGCAAGTTCTTTCCGTTCCTCCTCGGGCAGCCTCTCCAAAATCTCCCGCAGGGAAAGTCCGGGCAGTCCCCGCGCGGCCAGTAATTCTTCCCGTCTCTTATCCAATCCTTTCAGGCGCAGAACTGCAACCTGTTCCCGCTTCATAATATCTTCCAATTCCGCAACGCTGTATCTTGATGCAGCCCGCAGCTTTGCCTCTTCCACCGGCATCAAATCATCGAACCATTGGATCGTCTCCCGGACGATTTCACCCAGTGTCTGCATACTATCTGTCTCCTCTGCCTTCCAGCAAAATCCTGCCTGCTATATCCTGCACATCAACCTCATATTTACCGGAACCGATTCTGTCCCGCAAATCTTCCAGCCGGTCTGTTCCGGCAGTCTGCCGGGTCGCTGCAGAAAGCCTTGCGCTCATCATTCTAACAAAATCCTTCTCTTCCACAGCCGTTTCTCCCTGCGTGCTGATTCTGATTTCGTCAAAACATTTTGCGGAGGGCTTCTTGATATTCTGCACTTTTCTGCCTGCGGCAGGAGACTGTCTGTAAGTGCCGGACATTCCCTGAAGTACCACCTTATCAAACGAAATACTCATAGAATCACCTCTCTAT
>DERU01000029.1 GCA_002361095.1 Lachnospiraceae bacterium UBA3332 | reverse complement strand
TTTCGGATATTTGCCGCCAAAAACCTCCTGTGTGCCTCCCTGCTCCCCCTGTCCGTCCGCTCCTGGCCCTTTCCGGATTTTTGCCGCCTGCGCCCCTTTCGTCTCCCGCATGCCCTCCGCCGCAAATTGTAACGGGGCGTCTGAACCATTACAAATAGTAACTTGATTTCCGCGGAATTCTTGTATTTTCTCTTGCATCATGGAAATGAGGGTGTTATACTTGTACCGTTTCCTTAAGGAAGAAGGAGCAAATACATGAATCAGAAAAGAGAAGATGTCAGAAATGTAGCCATTATTGCCCATGTTGACCACGGCAAAACGACCCTGGTGGACGAGCTGCTAAAACAGAGCGGCGTTTTCCGGGAAAATCAGGAGGTCATGGAACGCGTCATGGACAGCAACGACATTGAGCGGGAACGCGGCATCACCATTCTCTCCAAAAATACAGCCGTCATGTACAACGGCACCAAAATTAACATTATCGACACTCCAGGACACGCGGACTTCGGCGGGGAGGTGGAACGCGTACTCAAGATGGTCAACGGCGTTATCCTCGTGGTGGACGCCTTTGAAGGTCCCATGCCCCAAACCCGCTTCGTACTCAAAAAGGCACTGGAATTACAGCTGCCCGTCATTGTCTGCATCAATAAAATCGACCGTCCGGAAGCCCGTCCCCTTGCGGTGGAGGATGAGGTTCTGGAGCTATTTTTGGATCTGGACGCAAACGATGCCCAGCTTGACTGTCCTTTCGTCTTTGCCTCTGCCAAAACTGGCAGCGCCACCACCAATATTACGGTCAAAAACAAAGACATGAAACCCCTGTTTGACACTATCATCGACTATATTCCCGCCCCCGAGGGCGACCCGGATGCGGGCACGCAGCTTCTGATCAGTACCATTGATTATAATGAATATGTGGGACGCATCGGCGTCGGCAAAGTAGACAACGGTTCCATCAGCGTCAACCAGGAAGTGGTCATTACCAACCACCATGACCCCGATAAACAAAAGAAGGTTAAAGTCAGCAAACTATACGAATTTGACGGCCTGTCCAAAACAGAAGTTAAACAGGCCGGTATCGGCTCCATCGTGGCAATTTCCGGCATCAGCGACCTCCACATCGGAGATACCCTCTGTTCTCCCGACAGCCCGGCGCCGATTCCGTTCCAGAAAATTTCCGAGCCGACCATCGCCATGCACTTTATGGTCAACGATTCCCCGCTGGCCGGCAAAGAAGGCAAATATATCACCAGCCGTCATTTGCGCGACAGACTTTTCCGCGAACTCAACACCGACGTTTCCCTGCGTGTGGAGGAAACGGATTCCACCGACAGTTTCAAGGTTTCCGGGCGCGGGGAACTGCATCTGTCCGTACTGATCGAAAACATGCGCCGGGAAGGTTACGAATTTTCCGTCAGCAAGGCGGAAGTTCTGTACCGGCAGGATGAAAAAGGGCATCTGCTGGAACCCATGGAACAGGTCTATATCGACGTGCCGGAGGAATTTGCGGGAAACGTCATTGAAAAGCTGGGACAGCGCAAAGGGGAACTGGTCAACATGACCCCCGGCAACGGTTCCACTACCCGCCTTGAATTCATGATTCCCTCCCGCGGCCTGATCGGCTACCGGGGCGAATTTCTGACGGACACCAAGGGCAACGGTGTAATGAATGCCGTTTTTGACAGCTACGGACCTTATAAAGGCGATATTTCCTACCGGAACCTGGGCTCCCTGATCGCCTTTGAGGCAGGCGAAGCGATCACCTACGGCCTGTTCAACGCCCAGGAACGCGGCATCCTTTTCATCGGCCCCGGCGAAAAAGTCTACGCCGGTATGGTCATCGGACAGACCGGACGCAGTGAGGATATAGAAGTCAATGTGTGCAAAACCAAAAAACTCACCAATACCCGCTCCTCCAGTGCGGACGAAGCGCTGCGCCTCACCCCTCCCAAAATTTTAAGCCTGGAGCAGGCACTGGATTTCATCGACACGGACGAACTTCTGGAAGTGACCCCGTCCTCCCTGCGCATCCGCAAAAAGATACTGGATCATACCCTGCGCAAGCGGGCCGCCCTGCAGGGACAAAAACCCACACGCTAAAAACGTGTGGGTTTTTCCATATACCCCATACCGCGCATTGGCGGCGCCGTCATACAGGAAAAGGGGCTATAAAGGACATGCGCCCATGGGCGGGCCGCATGGTGCGCGTACACGCAGGCCCGCCTGCCGTTTTTGGGACTTTCAGCGTAAACGGCTCCGGGAAAAATCGCACGGTTAAAGACCTGCCCTGCAAAGTCAAAGCCGGATTTCCAAACCTACCGGACAATGATCGGAACCCGTCACCTGCGTATAAATTTCCGCCCTTTCCAGCCTGTCCTGTAAGCATTGGGACACAATAAAATAATCGATACGCCATCCGGCGTTTTTTTCGCGGGCCGAAAAACGGTAGGACCACCAGGAATACACTCCCTCTTTGTCCGGATAAAAATAACGGAATGTATCGATAAATCCCTCCGACAAAAGCCGCGTCATTTTCGCGCGCTCTTCGTCGGTAAATCCCGCGTTCTTTCGGTTTGTTTTCGGATTTTTCAGGTCGATTTCCCGGTGTGCCACATTTAGGTCGCCGCACAAAACAACCGGTTTCGTTTTTTCCAGATTTTTTAAATACGCCAAAAAATCATCTTCCCAGCGCATCCGGTAATCCAGACGGGCAAGGCCGTCCTGGGAATTGGGCGTATACACCGTCACCACATAACACCCGGCAAACTCTATCGTAATCACGCGGCCTTCATGGTCGTGCTCCTCTTTCCCGATCCCATAAGCCACAGACAGCGGTTCCTGCCTGGAAAATACCGCCGTACCGGAATACCCCTTCTTCTCCGCGCTGTTCCAATACTGGTGATAGCCGGGCAAATCCAGTTCGATCTGCCCGGCCTGCAGCTTGGTCTCCTGCAGACAGAAGACATCGGCATCCGCTTCCCTGAAAAAGTCCAGGAATCCTTTCGTCACACAGGCCCTAAGACCGTTTACATTCCATGAAATCAGCTTCATATCCCATAGGCTCCTCTCATAATCCCAGCAGCGCTGTGGCAAACTTAAAATAAATCATCAGCGACAGCGCGTCCACAATGGTAGTGATAAACGGGCTCGCCATCACCGCCGGGTCAAATCCCACCCGCTTGGCGGCCATGGGCAGCATGCAGCCCACAAACTTTGCAATCACCACCGCAGCTACCAGCGTCATGCATACCACCAAAGAGACCATAAATCCCACCCTATCCAAATACATCAGTTTTAAAAAATTGCAGCCCGCCAGCGTCAGCCCGCACAGGACGGCCACACGCACTTCCTTCCAGACTACCAAAAACACATCCGAAAACGCAATGTCGTTCAGGGACAATCCCCGGATAATCGTCGCGCTGGCCTGTCCCCCGGCGTTTCCCCCGGTATCCATCAGCATGGGGATAAACGCGGTCAATACCACACAGGAACTTAACGCATCCTCAAAGGAAGTAATGATACGCCCGGTAAAAGCGGCCGAAATCATCAGCAAAAGCAGCCAGGGAATCCGTTTTTTCCAGATTTCAAACACCCCTGTTTTCATGTAAGGCTTATCCCCCGGCAGGATGGCGTTCATCTTTTCGATATCCTCCGTGGTCTCTTCCTCAATAATGTCCATGATGTCGTCTACGGTGATAATCCCCACCAGCCGGTTTTCGTTATCCACCACCGGCATGGAGGTAAAGTCATATTTTTTAAAAAGCTCGGCGGCTTCCTCCTGATCCATCAGCGTATTGATGGAAATCACATTTTCATTCATGAAATCGCCGATGATCTCGTCTCCCTGATGCAAAAGCAAATACCGCAGGGAAACCGTACCGATCAGGCGGCGGCCCACATCCAGCACATAACAGATATTGATGGTTTCGCTGTCCACCCCTATCTTGCGGATCCGGTCAATGGCCGCCTCTACCGTCAGATTCTCCTTTAGATCCACATATTCCACCGTCATAATACTGCCGGCAGAGTCTTCCGGATAGCGCAGCAGATGATTGATATCCCGCCGGGTATCCGGACTGGCGTTCGCCAGTATTTTTTTCACGATATTGGCGGGCATTTCGTCCATCAGGTCGGCCGCATCGTCCGCCATCAGATTATCCACAATCAGTCCCGCGTCCTTATCGGACAGGGAGGTAATGACAAACTGCTCATTATCCACATCCAGGTAGGAAAAAACTTCCGCCGCCAGATCTTTTGGCAGAATGCGGAACACCCGCAACATTTCCTCCTTTTCCATTTCCTCCAGCGTTGCCGCGATATCCGCCTCGTTGCACTCCTCCAATATCTGCCTGATTTTGGTATACTGCTTATTGGCGAGCAATTCCTCAATCGCCCGCACATCCATGATATTTTCCATCGCAATCCTCCTTCTGGCCCGCAGAAAAGTGTGCGCCCGGCGCACACACCGCGCCAAGCGCGGTTGCTCTCAGGCGGACCTGTCCGTGGTTCTACAACTTCGTCGCGGTACGCTACTGTCACTGTTTGTCATAAAACCACCTCCTTTTTTGATTGCGCATGTCAAATACCTGACATCAATCCTTCTCATCGACAAAATACAACTGTTCCATCTTTGTGAGTACCGCCTTGGCGGCAGTCGCCTCCGTGATTTTTCTGCAAAGCGCGTCCGCTTTTTCTTTTGGGACCAGCACCTGCATCCGCACCCGCTCCGTGTAATCCGTCTTTTCCGGGGAAATGTTGTACTTTCCTAAAATATACTGTATTTTTCCGATTCCGTTATAATCCGTATCCACCGACAACCTGACGCCAAACCGCATAACGCCCACCCTGCAGGCCGCAAGCCCTGCTTTCACCGCCCCCGCATAGGCACGGACCAATCCCCCCGTCCCCAACAGGGTTCCGCCGAAATACCGGGTCACCACCACCGCTACATTGCGGATTTCCTCTCCCAAAAGCACTTCCAGCATCGGGCGTCCCGCTGTCTGCGGAGGCTCCCCGTCGTCGCTGCAGCGGGCCAGTTCCCCCCGCCTTCCGATAACAAAAGCGGAACAGTTGTGGCGGGCATCCCAATATTTTTTTTTCATCTCTTCGATGAATGCAGCCGCCTCCTCTTCGGATTTGACAGGACGGATATTGGCTATGAACCGGGACTTTTTCTCCACCAGTTCCCCCTGCCCTTCCGTAAGTACTACCTTATAAGGTTCCCAACTTTCCTGATTTTCCATCCCATCCGCTCCTTTTTCCCCGCCGCACGGCGCAGCATCCTCTTCTATCTTAACATCTTCCCGGCTTTTGGCAAGCATAAAATCCCAAAATCAGCAAATACTCCTAATAGGCCGGGGCCCGACCTGTTTTTTCATGGCATTTGACTTACCCGTCCTTGTTTGCTATAATAGGGAAAAATTGCAAACGGCGACCGTTTCTTCACACAGGACAGCCGCCATCCAATCATTTAAGGAGGCTTATTTGCATGAACTATGGCAAACAGAGTGTACGCAAAAAGAAGAAAACACTCCGTTCCACCTCTACCCGCTGGGGCCGCAAATTCTTACTTACTTTCACAAAAGTATTGCTGCTCTTTTTCCTGGGAATCGGAATTGTAGGGATATGCGGCGGAATCGGCGTTTTCAAAGGCATCATAGATTCTGCCCCGACCATCAAGCTGGAAGACGCGACCCCGAACCGCTTCTCTTCCTTTATTTATGACGCCCAGGGCAATCAGATCGCGAAACTGGTGGCCGAAGATTCCAACCGTGTGCCCGTCACGATGGAGCAGATTCCGGCCTACCTGGCCAACGCCTTTGTCGCCGTTGAGGACGAGCGTTTTTATGAACATAACGGCATTGACATCAAAGGAATCCTCCGGGCCGGTTTCACGGCCCTTAAAACGGCTTTTGCCCGTAAAGAGGGGGCCAGTACCATTACACAGCAGCTGATCAAAAACACGGTCTTAACGACCTGGACCCAGGAAAAAACGCTGGGGGAGCAGGTCAAGCGAAAAATTCAGGAGCAATATCTGGCCATCCAGCTGGAAAAAGACACGAACGACAAATCCAAAATCCTGGAACAGTACATGAATACCATCAATCTGGGCCAGAGCACACTGGGCGTCCAGGCCGCTTCCAAACGCTACTTTAATAAAAACGTATGGGAACTGACGCTTTCCGAGTGCGCCGCCATTGCCGCCATCACCCAAAACCCTTCCCGCTATAACCCCATCTCCCATCCGGAAGAAAACATCAAGCGCCGGGAAAAGGTTTTGAACGATATGCTGGAGCAGGGTTATATTTCCCAATACCAGTACGACACGGCCATGGCTGACACAAGCGCGCTCTATGACCGCATTCAAAGCACCAACGCGGTGGTGGAGGAATCCTCCATTGACTCTTTCTATGCGGATGCGGTCAAGGAAGCGGTGATTGATGATCTGGTTGCCGCAGGCTACAGCGAAACACAGGCTTATGTCATGGTGTATTCCGGTGGTCTCAACATCTATGCGGCGATGGATCCCGATATCCAGCGGATCTGCGACCAGGTCTGTTCCAATGAGGAAAACTATCCGGACGGCGTCCGCTGGCTGCTCAGTTATAAACTGACCTATCGGGTAGAAGGGGAAGACGCCGTCAACATCAGTTCCGAAATGTTTAGGGCTTACCAGCAGGAGAACGGCAACAAATCCTTCAATCTGCTTTTCGATTCGCAGGAAGCCGCCCATGAGGCCATTGAAGCTTACAAGGCAGAAACGGTTCCAGCAAACGCGGAAATACTCGGCGAAGTCATTTCCCTGACCCCGCAGCCCCAGATTTCCCTGATCGTGGAGGATCAGCACACCGGTTACGTGGTAGCCATGGTAGGCGGCCGGGGCGCCAAAGAGGGAAACCTTACCCTTAACCGCGCCACCGATACCGTACGCCAGCCCGGTTCCACTTTTAAGATTGTCTCTACCTACGCCCCGGCCCTTGACAGTGCCGGGATGACGCTGGCCGATGTGGAAGTGGACGGCCCTTTCAACTACGAGGGCGGAAAACCGGTAAGCAACTGGTATTCCTCCGGTTATAAGGGCATATGCTCCCTGCGCTACGGTATCGAACAGTCCCTAAATATTGTCACGGTGAAGGTACTGACGCAGATCACGCCCCGCCTGGGATATGAATACCTGTTGAATTTCGGCTTTACCACGCTGGTGGACGGTGTGGAAAAAAACGGAAAAATCTACACGGATGTCAAACAGCCGCTGGCCTTGGGCGGCATTACCAACGGTGTCACCAATTTGGAACTGAACGCTTCCTATGCCACCATCGCCAACGGCGGCCAGTATATAAAGCCCAAGCTTTACAGCATTGTAAAAGACCATGACGGCAATATCCTCCTGGACAATACCACTCCGGAGAGCCGGCAGGTCATCAAACCTTCCACTGCTTTTCTGCTCACCAGCGCCATGGTGGATGTTGTCACAAAAGGAACCGGCGGCTCCGTCAACTTCGGCGGCATGTCCATCGCGGGAAAAACCGGCACTACCTCCGATTATAATGACGTCTGGTTTGCCGGATATACGCCTTATTATACCTGTACCACATGGACCGGATATGACAACAATACCAAGCTGCGTTCCGGGGACGAACGGAATCTGGCGAAAAAACTCTGGCGGGAGGTCATGAAGGAAATCCATACCGATCTGGAAAATAAACCTTTCGACCGGCCTGCAGACATCGTTTCGCTCCCCATCTGTTCGGAATCCGGTAAACTGCCCAATGAAGCGCTTTGCGGGGATCACGTAAAGGTGGAATATTTCACCCCGGATACGCTTCCGACAGAAGCCTGTGACGTGCATTACCAGGGCATCGTATGCGCCTACAGCCAGGTGCCTGCGTCGGAGGGTTGTCCTTTTGCCACTACAGGCGTACTCTCCATGCTTCCGGAAAACGAACGTATTCTGACCGGCATGGTAAACGGAGACGGTACGACACAAAATACCTGTCCGCACGATGCCGTGTTTATGGCCAGTCCGGACGCGGAAGCCATTATCGCCCAACAGCGCCTGGAGCTGGAATTAAAAGGGGATCCGACCCAATATGCCCAAAAACTGGAGGCGCTGCAGCTGCAGCTTAACGAAGCCTCCATGGCCAAAATCAATGCCGACGCACAGCTTGCCGCCGCTGGGGATGATACGGCAAGGGCCATTGCCCAAAACGCCGTGAACCAAGCGCAGGCCCGTATCGACCAACTCAACGCACAGATTGCGCTATTGCAAAACGCACAAAATGCCGCCATCGCCGCACAGGCGCAGGCCGAACCGGCCGCCCCGGCCGGGGAATAGCCCCTTTTACAATCTTTCAAAAAAAGGCCATACCTATTTGCGTATGGCCTTTTGCTTTGTTTCCTTTACCGTTCCAAAAGAAGCCTCCATATTTTCCTCGGTTCCCGGTACCGCCGCATCTCATCCCGCTTACAGTCAAGCAGTTTCCAATCCGAAAAGAAATATGCAATATCTTTCCGGTCAAAAAAACGCATGTCCAGTCCCTCCCGGAAATGATAAAAGTGCTTCCCCCGCTCTTCCACAATTTCCTCTCTGCACAGGCTTTCCATGGCGTTTACCCGCAAAACCAGGTGTCCGCCTTCCGCCAGCACCCGTTTCAATTCCCCTAAAATGCTGAAAGTAACCGCTTCGTCAAAAAAGTGCAGTCCCATGTCGCAGACCACTAGATCCGTGCAGGCCCCGGACAGCGGAAAAGGTTTTGTCATGTCAAAACACATAACGTCCGCCTCCGGCACATAACCCCGCAAAAGCTTAAGCGCCGTCGCCGAATAATCGCATGCCAATACCCGTTTACCTTTTTCCACAAGGTAACGGCTGTTGCTGCCCGTACCGCATGCCAAATCCACCACAGGAAGCCGGGCGGCCCGCACCGCCTCTTCATAAGCATCCAAAAACCGCTCTTCTGCCAGCTTTCCACTGTCAAACTTGCTATGATTGTCTTCCCAGATTGCTCTGTATGTATCCATATAATTTTCCTTTCAGTAACAGTTCAGCCCAAAGGCAGCAGTATAAGGCGGGAGGCACAGGCGGAAGCGGCAGCGGACGC
>DERU01000142.1:990-2580 GCA_002361095.1 Lachnospiraceae bacterium UBA3332 | reverse complement strand
TTTTGTTCCTCCAAAAAATCACTCACCCTCCGTGAGAACGTATTCCATTCCGCCTCCAGATTATCCCGGTAAAGAATACCCGCAGCCGTGATATGATAATACTTGCGCGGAGGCCCCTCTGTGGATTCCCGAAGGTAGGTTTCAAAATAATGCTCGTTGGTCATCCTCTTTAGCAGCGGATAAATCGTACCTTCATTTACATCCACCACCTTGGAAACCTCCTCTACCAGTTCGTAGCCGTACATATCCCTGCCCCGAACCGACTCCAGCACAATCAATTCCAGCACGCCTTTCTTAAACTGTGCATTCATTCCCGCTCTCCTTCCTGCTATTATCATACTCACAGTACTATGTATTGTCAAGTACTAAATTCAAAATAATAGTGAAAGACAGGGCATACCGGTCAGACGAGGTTTCCCTGTATCCCGGAGCATGTTCCAAATCCATGCCCCAGGGTACAAAAACCGTTTGCCTGACCGGTATGCCCTGTCTGCCGCAAAGTTTCCTTATTCTCTTTCCCGCATTTTCTATGCCTTGTTCGACATCAGTTTGATCATGCCCTGGTTGAGTCCTTCCACAGTAAGCTTGTACATGGGAAGCAGATCCTTGATGGCGGTCTCGGCTTCCCGCCACGGCGCATGTCCGGGAGCCATTTTCGGATTCAGCCACACAATCTTTTTATAATGCCGCTTCATCAGCTGGAGCCATTCCCAGCCGGACAGGCCGCCGTTGGGTCCCCTGTAATTACCGGAATCGGAATACAATTCCTCCGGAGCCATCGCGGCATCCCCCACGATGATCACCCTGTAATCACTGTCCAGGTTGCGGAACACCCATTCCGTATCCACCCAATCCCCGTTTTCGCACTCCGGCGTTTTATACAGCTTGGAATAGATACAGTTATGAAAATAATAACATTTTACGTCCTTAAAATGATTGGACTTATTCACCGCCTGAAACAGATCGTTCATCAGGCTGGAATAAGGAATCATCGTACCCCCGGAGTCAAACAGCAAAAGAAGCTTCACCGAATTTTTGCGGGGCTTCTCCATGACAATCTGCAGGCATCCGCCGTTATTGCAGGTCTTGTCAATGGTGCCCGGTATATCCAGTTCCGTTTTGGGCACATCCAGCTTTGTGGAAAACTGGCGCAGACGCCGAAACGCCATCTGGAACTGCCTGTTGTCCAGCGTCCTGTCATCCCGAAAATCCTTATATTTGCGCGCGCCCACCACCGCAAAGGCAGACTGGTAGCCGGTTTTGCCGCCCACCCGGACGCCTCCCACGTTGCCGCCAAGGTTTCCGAAAGACGTTTTCCCCATCGTCCCGATCCAGTAACTGCCGCCGTTATGCTCGCTGTCCTGGTCTTTTAAGCGCTGCCGGAACTTTTCCTCCACGTCCTGCTTGTCAATCTGCAGGTCCTCCCCCTCGTTCAGCCATTTTCTGGCTTCCTCGTGGGCCATTTCCACCATCTCGGACTTATCCAGCCAGCGCAGCATCTGCTCTCCCACCTCGTTCTCGGACTTGACCGCTTTAAAGCACTCGTCAAAAGCCAGGTCAAATTTGTCGAAATCCGTCTCGCTTTTCACC
>DERU01000142.1:448-699 GCA_002361095.1 Lachnospiraceae bacterium UBA3332 | reverse complement strand
CGTCTCGCTTTTCACCAATATCATACGGGCCAGATAGTAAAACTGGGTCAGGCTGCTTTGGGCCAGCCCCTGATCCAGGGCCGCCTGTAAGGTCAGCCACTCGCTCATGGTAATGCGCAGCCCCTTTGCCTTGCAAGTATAAAAAAACCGAATAAACATACCCATCCCTCACGGTTTGGACTCACGCCATCTTATGCCGGACAGTTTCCAAATCCTCGTCTTTCTTCACAATCACGCCGATAAACGGCACC
>DERU01000142.1:0-153 GCA_002361095.1 Lachnospiraceae bacterium UBA3332 | reverse complement strand
GCCGATAAACGGCAAAGCGGATTTAATTTTTTCCGTCGGAACGCCTCCCAGCTGCAGAGCGTTAATCCAATCGATCAACTCGGACGTACTGGGCTTTTTCCGGATATCACGCAAGGTCCGGATCTCATAAAACACATCCATCGCCTCCTTTAA
>DERU01000020.1:13785-14006 GCA_002361095.1 Lachnospiraceae bacterium UBA3332 | reverse complement strand
GCAATGGTGTGGAAGGATGCCTCATTGAGAAGCTGCAACCGGAATTGCGCCCCCGCGGCGGGCGCCCCTCCCACAAGGGCCTGAAACGTATAATCCCGCACCTGGGCATAGCGGGCAGTCTGGTTGAACCAGGACACCCCGCCCCCGCTGCCCAGCGGCTCCCCGTGGATCCGGGATGTGCCCTTGCCAAAAATCCTGCTGTGAACCAGCATGGCCCGGGA
>DERU01000020.1:13325-13485 GCA_002361095.1 Lachnospiraceae bacterium UBA3332 | reverse complement strand
GCTGTGAACCAGCATGGCCCGGGAGGCTGCGGTGGTAAACCACCCCCGGTCAAGCACCGGCTCCGGCTCACACGCCCCGAGATACCGCCACTCCCCCCCGCACAGCACTTCCACCCAGGCGTGGTTGTCATCACAATGGGCCCAGCGGGGGGCGTATACC
>DERU01000020.1:3672-12993 GCA_002361095.1 Lachnospiraceae bacterium UBA3332 | reverse complement strand
TGGGCCCAGCGGGGGGCGTATACCTGCCGGGCGGGCAGTCCCACGCTGCGCAGGGCGGACACCAGGAAGGCCGACTCCTCCCCGCACCGGCCGCTTCCGCACCGCCATACCGTGAGGGGGGATGCGGTGCGCTCATCCTGGGCCTCATAGGAGGCGTGCTCATGGCACCAGCGGTTCACTTCCAGCACTTGTTCCTCCACTGTGGGCAGATCGCGGATCCTAGGCCGCAGCGCCTCGTAAAACAGCGCCCTGTGAAAGGACAAATCTTCATCATTCACCCTGGGGAAAAGTACGTAGTGGGCAAACACCTCCCACTCCAGTGCCTCGCACCAAGGGCAGGCCTCCCGCAGCATCAGGGCGTGATCCGCAAACTCAAGAAATAAGCCATACGGATAACAGTCCAGATCGCTCTGGGGCAGATGCTCCCACAAAAACGTCATGGCCTTCCGCCGGGCCGGCGCCAGGCCGGACACCTCCGCCCATCCCTCCTCAGCCATGGGCCAACCCCTGGCACAGCTCGTAGAGGGTGGCCGTCCCCGCGCCTGTGGCCCCCGGGGTCTGGTATTCCCGCCGGGGGCGGTCTACCCAGGCTGTCCCGGCAATGTCCAGATGGATCCAGGGGACATCCTGCGCGAAGGCCCCGATAAAAAGCCCTGCCGTAATGGCCCCGCAGCCGTCGCTGGAGACATTGGACAGATCCGCCACCGTGCTGTCGATCATCCGCCGGTACTCTTCAAAGTCCGGCAGCCTCCAGTACTGCTCCCCGCAGCGTCCGGCGGCGGCCAGGAGCTGCGCACAGAACCCATCGTCGTTGGTGAGCAGGCCGGCCGTAGTAAACCCCAGGGCCTGGACCACTGCGCCGGTGAGGGTGGCAATATCCACCACCTTTCCCGCCCCCTCTTTCACGATGGCGTAGGTCACGGCGTCGGCCAGGATGAGCCGCCCCTCGGCATCGGTGTTCCCCACCTCAATGGTTTTGCCGGACATGGACCGGATCACATCGCCGGGAAGATAGCTGTCCGGTGCGATGCGGTTCTCTACTGCCGGGACGACTGCCACGGCGTTCACCGGGATCCGGTTCTCCGCCAAAGCCAGGATAGTCCCACACACCGCCGCCCCGCCGGCCATATCCCCCCGGGTGCCCTTCAGGCCGCCGGGGGTTTTCAGGCAGTAACCGCCGGTATCACAGCATACCCCTTTCCCCACCAGGGCAATGGGAGGCTCATCCGGCCTGCCGCCCCGCCAGCGCAGGACAATGAGCCGGGGCGTGTGAAGCGCGCTGCCTCCCACGGCAAGGAATGCGTTCATGCCTAAGGAACGGGCCTCGTCTTCGCCCAGCACTTGGGCCTCAAGCCCAACCCGATGCGCCGCCTCAGTCACCTCGCGGGCCATGTCCACAGGGGTGAGCAGATTGGCGGGGCGGTTTACCAGGTCCCGCGCAAAACAGATATGTTTGGCCAGTACAGCGGTCTGCGTCAACGCCGCTTCCGTTCCTTCGGCCCCGGCAAAATAGACCGTAAAGGTTTTTTCCTTGTCATCTGTTTTCCAGCGTTCACGCCGATAACACGCCAACTCTGCGCCCAGAGCCAGCGCAGATACCCCTTCCGCGCCCAAGGCCTCCATTGCAAGGGCGGCGTCCAGCAGGGCGCACTCCGCCCCAAAGCCGCGCACGGTTTGAACCGCCTTGGCGGCGGCCCGGCGCAGCAGTTCTGCCGACAGCCTCTCCCTCCTCCCAATGCTGATACAAAGCTGACGGGGTTGATCCCCCATGCGCTGGGCGAGGGCCTCACCCTCCCCCTCCAGCAGCTCTACCCGCCACTGAACGGATTCCTGTTCCCAAAGCTTGACCATATATCTTTCCTCCAGTTCAATTGGTCGGCGCACCGCTGCGCAGGCGCACCTCCAGCACCGTGTCCGTCAAGTCAGGCAGCACCGGGTCGGGGCCAAGGTCTGCAAATACGATATCCGGGTAGCCGCTGTGCACCCAGCTTGTGGAAATAGGCACCTCGCTGCCGTCCGCCAAACGGCGGACAGCCACAATATCCTCCCTGTCCAAGCCAAACAGGGGCAGGGGGCCCAGCGTATTTTCAAAGATGTGGACATACAGCCGGTCCCCATTTCTGGTGAACCGTCCATACTCGGGTTTAGGCAGCCCTGATGGCCCGCAGCCATAGACGCTCTCACCGTTTTCTCCCAGCCACTCCCCAATCCGGTTCAGCGCCTCAAAAGACTCCTTCGGGAATCGCCCCTGGGCATCCGGCCCCACGTTCAGCAGCAGATTGCCGCCTTTGGAAACACACTCCACCAGCTTCCTGATGAGCATGGGCGCCGGCTTGTAAAAATGGTCGCCGGCACAATAGCCCCAATGGTTGTTCATGGTGATGCAGCTCTCCCATACCAAGGGGGTCCCCTGGGCGTCACACAGTCCATCCAGCGGGGCAATCTGCTCCGGGGTGACGAAATCCCCATGATACGGTGTTGGCGCGCATGCCGCCAGAGAACCTAATCCTTCTCCGCTGACTTCCAGCCGGTTGTTCACCACTACATCAGGCTGGAGCGCGCGCACCATTTTCATGAGTTCCGTCCCCCGCCACGCCTCTCCTCGAAGCCCATCGTAAGAAAAATCAAACCATAAAATATCCAGTTTTCCATAATTGCTGCACAGCTCCCGCACCTGTGCGTGCATAAAGTCCAGATATCTGCCAAAATCCCGGCCTTCATCGCTGAAGCCCGCATCCCCCCGCATGGGGCGGTTACGATCCCCGCAGTGGGGAAAATCGGGATGGTGCCAGTCAATAAGGGAAAAATACAGCCCTACCCGTATGTCAAACTCCCGGGCGGCCTCCACAAACTCCCGGACAAAATCCCTGCCTGCTGGCGAGTTGGTGGATTTGAAATCAGTATAGGCGCTGTCAAACAGGCAGAATCCGTCGTGATGCTTGGCGGTCAGTACTGCATACCGCGCCCCGGCACCCTTGGCGGCAGCCATCCACCTGCGCATGTCACAATCCTTGGGATTAAATTCCCTCATATAGCGGTCATACACTTCGCTGGGGATACGTTCCACGCTGCGTACCCACTCGCCCCGGGCGGGGATGGCATACAGCCCCCAGTGAAGGAACATTCCAAACCGCGCCTGGGTATACCAGGCCACCCGGCACTCATACGCCTCCCTGGAAAATCGAAACGGCATTGCGCTTCCCTCCTCTCCAACAAAATCATACCGCCAAACCCCATCGGGCAGTATCGAGCGACCCCAGCGGCCCCATAAAACTCCTTTTGTTACCTTTTATCATTCATTTTAGCACAGCCGCAGAACCAATGCAATGAAACCCGGCAAAAAGGCAGCCCTCCTCGCGGAACTAATGTATTAACAGCAAAAAGCCCTTACCAGCACCACCGTTGGTAAGGGCTTTATAAACTGTGCAGGCACATGTCCAGCCTGGCAGCCAGAATAGCAAGGAGCCCTGCGCACCAAAGGCCTCTGAATGCCACCGCATATTGATAATAGATATCGCGGAGCTGTGAGCCCTAAGCCGGCTGCAAAGCATATTTACAGGCGCTATTGTATGGGCTGCCTCTTGAGCAGTTTCCTCGCAAGTCCAACAAAATAGTGGAATTCTTCCCTCCTATAATATGCCAGCAGGAATCCCGCATTTCCACCTACCGCGCATACCGCCATTTTTTCTATAAAAAGCACCAGTCCTTTTCCGGGCAGTATTGTGCAGATATACCCTATCACCACAACAGTTAAAAGAGTGACCAGCGTGTTGACCCCGTAGTCCCGGAAATAGGGTTTGACGGACGCGTGCAGCCCGTATTTAAACAGCATTATTGGATCATGCCAAAAACAGGTCGTCATAGTACTAATAAAAGTACCTATAAATATACCTACAATCCCATAAGGTACCGCTAACGCAATCGAAACCACCAGGTTAATAATTGATTCAGCAATTGCTTTGCCGCGGCCATACCAAAAGAGTCCCTCTGCCGTACAAAATGTTATCTCTACTTGGCGCATCCCAGTTACATAAAAGTTTAATACAATCAACGCCACAATTCCCTGTGAAAATAAATAATCCGGCCCAACCCAGAGCTCAATAAATGGGTTTAACAAGACAGCCAAGCAAACGGATGAAAAACCATAAAGCCAGTTTCCGGCAAGGTTGACCCTGTAAAACGCAGTTAAAACTTGATCCGAATCTTTAGTGACCCCCAAATTTCCTAGGCTGGCCGTCAAAGAATTAAATAACTGCCCATAAATTGAGCCCAACGCTTGGGTAATCATTAGATAGTTGGAATACAAGCCCACCTCAACAATGCCGACAAACTTGGAAATCAGTAAATTGTCTGTACTGAATACAACAACGCCGCCTATCTTATGGATCAGCATCCCCTTTGTGTTTCTTACGATTTCTTTTGTCACTTTCGGGTCAAGCTTCCCGTGGTGATCCGTTTTAATATACGGATAGCGCCGATCCGCTATGTAGGACAAAAGCAGATTCCTCAGCACTGTCACCCCGATTTGAAGCCAGAGATACAAAAAATAATTCCCTGTGAGCCAAAGCAACAGCGCCTGGCCCAAATGGAGAAATATATCAAGCAGGGAATTGCAGCTGGTCACGATATACTGGCACTGATCGGCGGTAATCAATGCCTGTTTATAAACAAAGAAGTACGACAGCGAGGAATTCAACACGAACAGTAGGTAGATCAGATAAATGTGAGGGATATCGGGCAGATCGCGGATCAGAACCGAAAGGAACGGCGCCAAAGAAAACCCCAGCAAAGCGACTACCACGCCGATAACCCAGTAGACCTTGCGAAACAGCCCCATCAAAGCTGTAATTTGCTTCTGATCCCCGCTTGCCAATGGTCTGTACAAACTATAAGCAAGGGCGCTTCCAACACCCAACTCTGCCAAATCAAGCATGGAGAGGATGTTGGCAAAGGTGCCATTCAGACCCAGGTATTCCTGTGTCAGCACAATCACAAATACTTTTCTGGCAAAAAAGCGCACGATAATCCTTGCAAAATAGAAAAACAGGGAAACTTTTATATTCCTAAGTGAATTTTCTGTTCGCGACATGACACCCTCACTATATTATATAGAGTCCGCACCAAGTGGATCTTTAGCTTCCGGGTAATATTTTATTAAAAGCATATACAGTATTGCACACTGCAAAAGACACCCCCAAATCAAAATCCCGTTCAAAAATTCTTTATCATAGTCTGAAGGATATCGTCATCCAAGTCCAAAAGAATTATCCTGCTTTCCCCATTGCCGCCATAACACTTTTCTTTAACAATCTGAAATTATCTCGTCCAGATACTTTTACATCACAATTTTCAAACTTTTTACATGCCCCAATTATATCTTTCAACGCTTAAACCCGCCAATCAAATCGTTGACCTTCAAATAGTATTTTCTAATAAATCTATATGTCTTGGGAGACGCTTTGCACAAGGCCCATCTCCACAAAAAGGGCTTCTTCCCAACAATCTGTTGTACTTTTTCTTCCGTTTCTTTAATAAGCCCTCTGATTCTTTCCTTGGGCACATCACCACTGGACAAATAGGCCGCTTGTTCAGAAAATATCAACTTTTCTGTCTCAAAAACATATCTTTTTACCCCATATTGCTGAAAAAAGTCCAAACGGTCTAGCCAAGCTTCCATTTGTAGCTCTACTATGAAATAGGGAACCCCATTCTTCCTTGTGATACTACACCTACTCATCCTATACGCGCAAAGCTTTAGATCCACATAGCAGATCAAATCCACTTGCGCATATATTTTATGGAAAATAAATGCATCTTCATATATTTTCCCAGCCTCAAACCTCAAATTTTCAAATATGCTTTTTTTATAAAGTTTCCCCCATGATACCTCAAATTCTGTCCTGAGGTTTGTTCCTATCGTATCAAAAACATCATTTCGTCCCATTCTTTGGCTGGGGCACGTCCCATCTGCCGGCACTGTGTCAAATTGTGCGTTATCGTCGTCATCCGCCACCTTCAGATAACTGCACACAGCAAGAGGCACTCCCTGTACTAAAATCTGGCTCAGAAGAATCTCCACCATGCCCGGGGCGATATAATCATCCGAATCCACAAAAACAATATATTCTCCTGTCATATGATCCAATCCAGTGTTGCGTGCCGCAGATAACCCCTGATTCTTCTGGGTCAGCACACGAACCCTGGGGTCTTTTTCTGCGTAGTGCTGGCAAATCTCGCCGCTGCTGTCGGTACTTCCATCGTTTATCAAAATGATTTCCAGGTTTTGATAAGTCTGGCCTGTGATGGAATCCAGACAGCAGGCTAAATATTTTTCCACGTTGTAGACCGGGACGATTACCGACACAAGGGGGGCTGATGATACCTTGTGATCCATAGAGGCCTCCTAATTTAGGCTCTCAGCATACGCCGTACCCTTTTGTAAACTTTCCTTACAAATTGGTACGTTCTTGGCGCGCTTTTGAACAACACGTATTTCAGTGAAAAGAAATTTTTCCCCGTAATTTGAAACAATTTCTCTTCCAAGGCTTCCATACGGTGTTTCAATTCTTTCGGTGCTGGATACTCCGAAAAGCATGTATAGGCCCGCAGGATCTCTTTCCCTGTAACGTCCACATACCGATCCACACCGTATTGCTGAAAAAAGGACAGCCGATTTAGCAGCGCCTCAACATAGTCGGCGCACAAATATATCTCTCCGTTTTTCCTGGTTATACTATCCATATTTTGGCGGTATGCATACAGTTTTAAATCAATATAGCAGACTTCATCTATCCGCGCATATATAGAATGGAACAACGCCGCATCTTCAAAAACCTTTCCTACCGGATACCGCAGCCCTTCAAAAATCTTTCTATCAAAAATTTTTCCACAAGAAGATCCCCAAAATGCCCCCAGTTCTGTTCCCAGCGTGTCAAAAACATCATTCCTACCCATCTTCTTGCAAAAATATCCTCCATTGCCCGACAGGCTCTCAATATCTATTCCCTCGCCCACGTTATTCACTATGCAGCAGCCGCACTGGCAAATCAATACGTCATTTTTCAAAAGGCCATCCAAAAGGATTTCAACAAAGCAGCGTGATATGTAATCATCTGAATCCACAAAAACAATATACTGCCCTTCCGCATTATCCAAACCAGCGTTCTTTGCCCCAGACACACCTCTGTTTTTTTGCTCAAAAAGGCGCACTCTACAATCTTTTTCTTCATATTGCCGGCAGATTTCCCCGCTGCCATCGGTGCTGCCATCGTTTATCAGAATAATTTCTAGATTGTGGTAGCTCTGCCCTATAATGGAATCTAAGCAGCATGGCAGATACTTTTCTACATTATAAACTGGCACAATCACGGATACAAGCGGTTGCCGATTTATTGGCTCCATATTATCTGTCCTCCTACTGCTAGCGGCGTCGCTCCGCCTGCGCTCATTTGTATTTATGATTCCAGACCACATAAATTAGTTGGGCGGGAACAATAAGCACCACTAGCCATAACTTATACTTTGCCATATGCATAAGCGTCCTCAACTTTTTCCCTGCAAATCTTCCATATATCAAATACTGTAAAGTCGCCTTTATTCGATACCTCAGTTTAATATCTTTTTCCATATACAAAGCCGCCCGATATGTACATCCCTGGGGCGAAGCAATGTTATGCCGCCTGCGGTTTCTTGTAAGGCCATCCCCTCGGTATATAAATAAATAGATTACATGATTAATGTGAACCATCGGATACGTTCTGCCCATTTGAAGCCAGACAACATCTTCTCCAAGAAACTTTTCTCCCGGAAATTCTGGAAATGGGAACTCCTGCAGGCAGCGGGTATAAAGCACCTCAGCTTTGTCCGCATGAGTATCGTCTCCGTTGATTCGAACGGCAGCATAGGAAGCAATCCTTTCGTCCGGCACAAATTGTTTGCCACTGATCACCCCATCTTGCGACTGCTTCAAAAACACGTAGCCACACAAGCCTGGATAGTCTGCATATTTGCCATGATAGTAATATATCGTTTCAACCGCATCATGGGTCAGCGTATCATCCGAATCCACAATCATCGTAAGCTCGGAGGTAATCTGGGGTATGGCGGCGTTGAGCGCAGTATGCTTTCCCCCGTTTTCTTTATAGATATAGTGGATTGGGAATTGGGCCTGGGGAATGAAAGATTTAACTGTTTGTTCTGTATTATCTGTGCTGCCATCATCCACGACCCACCACTCGAAATCCTTGTTTGTCTGGGCGCAAAGTGACCCAAACAGGGTCTCTAAATTGTCTGCCCGGTTATATGTTGGTGTCAAAATCGATAGTAGGCTCATCTAAAAATCCCTCACGCAAGTTATCTGCCGGTATCTTTTGCACAGCCTCTGCACAGCTCGCAGGTGCTGCGCTGATCCAGTTCCTCCTTGCTGACCTTACCGTCCCGATAGTCTCGGACGATCTCATTCTCATACATGGAATATTTCTTCTTTTTATAGAACCATAGGAACTTATGCTTTAGAACCCACCATGCCGGCTTCCAAATGTACTTGTGCATGGCTGGGCTCACGCTGCCGATCATCCAGCAATTTCGATCACAGCCCCGCACGCGGCCTCTGACCGCCTCTGCCTCCGGGCTGTTCCACAGCTCGTCCCAGCTTTGGCGGTTCAAGTTCCCCATCACCTCTTTTTCCCTGGTCCCGTTGCACGGCATTACGTCTCCATAGGGGTCGATGAAAAACGTGTCAAAGCTCATATCGCAGGGCAGCAAACGGTTTTGGCCATATATGTAATTAATCAGCCCATGATTGAAATACGCACGGAACCACTTTTTGGGGCTGCCGGAATCCAGCAGTTCATTAATCAGCGCCTCAAAATTCTCCGCTACCATTGGCCGGTTATGGATAATATTATTCGTTTCCACAAAGTAAAAGCTATTGTGCAGTGTCGCCGTAGCAAATTCCATACCGTATTCATTGGACATCTGGTACAGCGGAACCAGCTCCGCTGCGTTTTTATCCTGTACGGTCATGCCAAAGCCAACGTCCTTCATCCCCATGGCGCGAAGCTTTTTCAGCGTATCCACACCCCGCCGGAATCCGTCTTCCAGCCCGCGGATTTCGTTGTTGGTTTTCTCCAGCCCCTCTATCGAGATACGTATCCCGACCTGGGGAAACTTTTTGCACAACTCAATAATACGGTCCGTAAAGTATCCATTGGTGGAAATCACGATCCGGTCGCTCTTTTTATAAAGCTCCTCCACAATTTCCCCTAAATCCAACCGAATAAACGGCTCCCCGCCCGTAATGTTTGTAAAAGACATCGGCGG
>DERU01000020.1:0-3389 GCA_002361095.1 Lachnospiraceae bacterium UBA3332 | reverse complement strand
TTTGTAAAAGACATCGGCGGCAGCTTCTTGATCGTTTCAATTGAGAGCTCTTCCTCCGGCAAAGACGGAGCCTTATATCGATTGCACATCGTACACCGCGCATTGCAGCGGTAGGTCACAATCACTGTACCGTTTAGTTTTTCCTTGATCATATGCCACACCTGCGCTCTTTAAAAAGCGCAACACTCCTTACGGTAGTTTTCCGGCTTTCTTGTCTGGAATAGTATGCCTAACCATATGGCCAATGGTATTGCCAGCGGATGGACAAACGCCGACTCACCTGTGGACGTAATCAGCAGATGCACCAATATACTCAGCCCGCTGGTATAAATTGCTTTGCTGTGTTCACGCATTTTTTGAATGCGCATAAATAGCGCAAGCAAAGCCGCGCAATAACATATGAGCCCCAGCCAACCAAATTGCCCCAATATCATAGGCCAAAAGGAATCGCTGATAAACGCACCGCCGTCAGGACGCAGCCCATTCACCGTGGATAGCCCATATCTCTCATAAAATGGGGAATAGTATACTGCCGAATAATACGAGGCATATGTGGCAAAGCCGCCGCCAAACGGGAAATGATCATTTGCTACTTGAATTGATTTCACAAGCAACTGATATCTGGCCGAGTCGTTTTGAATGCTGCTGAAGAAGTAATACTCAATTTGTTCCCAACTAAGCGCAACTACAACCGGCACAAACATTGCTACCGTTTTCACGGTGATCTTCTTTTTCCTTATGTATGCAAAATAGTAGATAAGCACAATCGTAAACGCACTTCCAAACGCCTTGCTGCGAAGTGTGGAACACATAAGCAAAAGCAGAATAATCAGATATTTTTCACTCCCACTGACCCAATCCCGTATGCTCAGTAATATAGCAATTAAAAATACGCAGCAACTGACAAAAACAGTAGGATGACCATAGAACAGCTGGGTTGACCGCAGCCCATATCTGATCGATGCCGGGAAAACGTGGAATACATTGTCAACCACAACCAAAGCCATATAAAACCAAGTCATCAATTTTATATGGAAAAAAACACTCTTGGCAAATTTTTGACATAAAAACCCCGGGAGGAAGAATTCTCCCACATAAATTGTCAGCCAGAATTTGATGCAGAGAAAAGAATCTGACAAGGCTGCCGTCCTTGGCTGATAGTGAAAGTGCAGACTGCTTACCATACCGATCACAACCAGCAAAACAATGTACCGGCCATAACCCACCAGAACCCCGCTCAACCTTAGTTTAAAATGGTTCCTTTTTAATTGGAGTAAAAATATCGGGAATGCCACAAGTGCCACTATTTCATCGGCATATTTCAACAAACTGATTTGCTGCTCTAAAAGGCCTCTAAATAGGAAAAGATAAAAGAAGCACAAGAAAAAAAGGAATTGTTTATGTATCTTCATTCGATAGCCTCAAGTTCACCGCTTGATGCATATACTCTGCATAGTACCGTTCAATCGCACAGATATATTGCTTTGCGCTAAACATTTTTTCCGCCCTTTCCCTCGAGCGCTGCGCCATCCCCGTATACTCGTCTTTTGTCAGCGCAAACATCTTCCTGATATAGTCCGCCAGCACAGATACACAATTTGTATTCGCCGCATTGTAAACATACCCGTTTCCCCTATGCTCCACCAGCTCTGGCATACTGCCATATTGGGAAACAATCAGCGGCTTCCCGCGCGCCATGGCTTCCATAACAGTGTACGGTCCACCAGTTTCATACCACACAGACGGGACCACAACACACCGGCT
This sequence comes from Lachnospiraceae bacterium UBA3332, assembly GCA_002361095.1. Taxonomy (GTDB): domain Bacteria; phylum Bacillota; class Clostridia; order Lachnospirales; family Lachnospiraceae; genus Gallintestinimicrobium. Next base: position 1,625 of record DERU01000020.1, on the reverse strand, counting down.
TCCATCAATATGGTCAACCAGCGCCTGCCCTGTCTGAAACCCCCAGAACGTAATCTTGTCGGCTCCTGCGCGTTCCACGTAATCCTTCAATTCCCGCTCCAGCGGTCCTGTCCCGAGGATCTCCAATTTGCAGTCAGCCTTTATTGCCGCGTCAATCAGCGTTCGAACACCCTTTTCCCGTGACAAGCGGCCAAAATAAAGCAGGTAATCACCCTCCCCGCTGCTTAAACCATACTGCGTGTCCAATGGCAGCGGATTCCTCATCAGCACCATTTTGCGCTTCGTGAACCCTGCTTTTTGCAGCATCCTCATAATGAACTCCGAAGGGCAGATATACAGGTCAACTTTATCATACAGGCCTTTCCCCCGGATAAAATCGGCTTCGTGCTTGGCCAGCATCCCCATCAGCCGGGAGCCCTTGATGCAGCGGTTCTCAATGCAATGGCCAAAGTTTCCATCCATGCACTTTTCGCAGATCTTTCCATCCCCGTCCAACATGGTATACGCCGGACAAGCCGCTGCAAAGTCATGCATTGTCCAGAAGATCGGCAGCCGCAGGTCAAAATCCTTTATTGCATCAATTACTGACAGTGTGAGCTGCCGGTGGATATTATTCAGTATCACCAAATCAGGCTTTTCATCTCGGAGCAGGCGCATCATATTCCGGTAGGCCTCTTTGGAATAGGCAATGTTCATCACCATGTTGATCCTGCTCCGAACCGTTCCCTTCACTGAAGCGTTGGACACAAAGTACTGCTCCTCTCCACAAGGAAGGTTATGCTCCGCGTCCTTCATGGAGAAAAAAACCACCTCATGCCCACAGGCTTTCAGCGCCTCCGCCAAGGTGAAATAGTAGGTCTCAGAACCACCTTTTTTATAGTGAAATTTGTTGACCAGCAGCACTTTCATCTCTGACTAATCCCCAATCTTCATCTTTTCGCAAATATCCTTGCCAAGTTTCAAAAGCTTTTTCACTGCTACCGCAAATATGATCGCACCTCCTGTCACCAAAATGACTGTCATTATGTACTGAATCCACCCATTCCCAAAAACTGTGTTCAGTCCAAGCTTCTCAATCACACGAAAAACAGCCATATGGCTGAGGTATACCTCCAAGCTGATGCTGCTGGAAAACCTTGTAAACGGATTGCTCAGTATCCTCGAATTAGTGGAGACTGCATACATCAAAAGTGTTGCAACAAAAGCCAGCGATAACAGCGTTCTGGTAAAAGGCACCCACGTCAGCGTACTCCCACTAATCATATACTGTATCATTATTTCAGCGCCTGCTGCAGCCAATAGCAGCCAGCCATTGAACCGCTCAATTTGATTCTTATATAAATAAACTAGCCCGCCAGCCATAAAAAAACATCCGCAATAGAGGATATTCGTGCCTCCTACATTAAAATAGTTGGCACATATAAAATTATAAACTATGCTGATCCCAAAACATATCCATGCCCTTTTCTTGTTCTCCAGAAGGCAACAGAAAAAAGGAAACAGCAGGTAGAATACAAAAATCAACCCGAGAAACCACCCTACCCCAATCACAGAAATATTCCCTGCGCCGGGTAATAGTCCAAATAGTAGCGTCAGGTCTGCAAAGCCCTCATACAGGGCCTCCT